>CAYUMA010000001.1:0-5804 GCA_964445675.1 uncultured Pseudomonadales bacterium
GGTCTCAAATGCGTGTATCTCGTCACGGGAGACGAGACGTTGCTGGTACAGGAGGCCTGCGATCAGATCATCGCGGCGGCGCGCTCGGATGGCTTCACCGAACGCGTGCTGATCCAGGTTGAGACCGGGTTTCGCTGGCACGAGTTGACCGAAGCGGCGAACGCGATGTCGTTGTTCGCACCGCGCCGGCTGCTCGACGTTCGCGTCCCCGCCAAGCGCTTCGACAAGGACGCGGCGGAAATGCTGCTCGCGTATCTCGGCAAGCCGTCGCCGGACACGCTGTTGCTGCTGCGCACCGAGGGTCTGGACAAGAAGCAGCGCGCTACCGCGTGGTTCAAACGCATAGACACAGTGGGCGCGACGCTGCTGGTATGGCCGATCGACGCGAAGAAAATGCCTGCGTGGATCGCGCAACGCAGTCAACGCGTCGGTCTCGAATTGAGCCGCGATGCACTGGTCCATTTGGCCAGCAGCGTTGAGGGGAATTTACTCGCGGCAGTCCAGGAGATCGAAAAGCTGGCGCTTGCGGGGTTGCCGCAACCGGTGACGCTGGACGCGTTGACCGCGGCGGTTGGCGACGCGGCGCATTACGATGCTTTCGACCTGATCGATGCGGCGACGGCCGGCGAAGCGACGCGCGTGCGCCACATCGTCTCGGTGCTGCGCGCGGAGGGCGTAGCGCCCCTCACTGTACTTGGCGCATTTACTTGGCGGCTGCGCCAGCGCATCACCGGCGACAGCGGCGGCATGCGGCCGCGCGATCTCGAAGCGCTGCTCGTGCGCTGCGCGTGGATCGATCAGCAGGTCAAGGGCGCAGCCGACGGTGATCCGTGGCAATCGCTGGAACGCCTCGCTTTGCGCATCGCAGGCGTAACGGATCTCGACTGGCTCGATCAGCGGATCACGAACCGCGATTCGAGCGGACTGAGATAACTCTCGATATCGACCTTGATCGGCATCAGATATGCGTTGTCGCCGCGATCGGCGACTTCGGACAGGAACCGCAACGCAAACGCGTGGTTCCATTTCAACGTCGGCGTAAATCCGCTCGGGAACCACACGCCGTTGACGTCTTCCCAATAGCGCTGACTACGCGGCGTCACAACCGGACTCAACCCCCAGAACGTCGTCGTGCCGCGAACAACAGGCGCGCAACGTTCGAGATCGCGCAGGTCGAATAGAGGTTGCGTGAAAAATCCGCAGGCGCCGGCGCGCAACTTGTCCTCGACGTTGCGCGCGAGCACCGCGCCCTCGCGATAGCGGTACGGATCGAGCGCCGCGTACACGGCGACGCCGGGCGCGTGATCGCGCAGGAATGCGATCAGCTCGACCGGTTCGAAGCCGGCAGCGCCGTCCTGGCGCCGATCCCCGGCAACGACGATGACCTCGTCGATTGTGTATTCAATCAACTGCGCCACGAGTCTCGCCGCGGATGTCGCGTCGAAATCGCGCGAACGCAGGTGCGGAATGCGATGCGGTATTCGGCCGTGGATGCTATGCGCCGCCGCGACGCTGCCGAGTTCGCAGTTGGGCCGATCCGGAATGTTGACCGTGTTGATACCGGGATAACGCTTCGCGATCAGCGTGACTGCCGTTTCCAGTTCTGCGCGCGTGCGCGGCACGATTTCGAGTGACGTACGCATGACACTGTTCGCTCCATTCGACGAGCATCAAGTGTGTGATGCCGCCGAACAGGATCAAAACCAAGTGCTTCATCGACAAGGTGAGCGGGCTTCATACGGGTTCGACTCCCGTTGTGCGGGTCCTCACCTCTTCGAGCGTTTTGGTTCGCGCGATGAACTGGAGGCGCGTCGCCGCTTGGCCACAAACCGAATCTGCAGTTCGCACCCCACGGCCTCGGCATAACGTTTGAGCGTGTTGATCGATGGCGAGTGCTTCGCACTTCGCAGCGCGGACTCGAGCCGTCCGATGGCGGGCGGGTGCGTGCCCATAAGTTCGGCAACATCTGCCTGGCTGAGCCCCGCGCGGCTTCGCGCTGCAAGCATCTCATGCAGCAACTCGAACTCCGGGGCAAGCGCGTCATATGCGGCCTTCACACGCGGTTTTGCGAGCGCGATTTTGACAAGCTGACTGTGCTTCATGATTGCCTTACCGCCAGAAGACGCATCCTCGCAACTCTCAGTTCTTGGAGCGGCGTCTGCTCTGACTTCTTGATGAAGCCATGGAGTATGACGATACGTTGGCAGATGGTAGTGCACCAAAACGAAGACCGGGACCGCTGCGGCAGTGGCCCATGCCCGGGGCCAGGAACAGGCGCACCGGTTCAGCCGACAACGGTGTCGCTCTCGCGTCCGAGTTCGATGATGCGCAGCCGACCGTCGTTGTTGGCGATTCGCGTGACCGAGCCGTTGTCCGGCCGGAAACACACGAGCCGGTCGTCCGCGGTCGCGGCCCCGACCGCGACGTTGATCGCGATGAAATGGCAGAACACGACGCTGTCTTCGCGCATTTCGAGCAACCGCTCGATCAGCGCGTGGCGCCACTGCTGCAGATCGCCCGGCAGCGTCCGCCAGCGACCCTGCATCGCCTCGCGCAGCCACTGCGCACGCTGCGCAAGGTCGGTGCTCGGCGATGGGATTTCGGCGACACGATGCTCGATGACGGGTTCGATGCCCCAATGCTGCGACAGCGGGATCGAAGTCTCTCTCGCGCGCGCCAGCGGGCTCGAATAGATCGCGAGCGGTCCGAGCGGGGCCAGGCGCGCGGCGGTCGCGTTTGCCTGCGCGCGTCCCAGGTCATCGAGCCCCGGGTCGAGGTGGCCGTCGAAACCCGCAGCGGCGCGGCCATGCCGCACGAGGAACAAGGTCGCCATGTCGTGTCCGTCCGAAGATAGTGGTTAAATGCGCGGTCCGCGCAAAGAGGTGACGAAGCTTCGATTCCGCATCAGCGTGTCGCACCGCATCGATATCTCGAAGTTGCACTGTCAGAAGTAGTGGAAAAAACCTATGAAACCGCATGATTCCGGCTTGTCCCCGGATATGGTACCCGACACTAAAGTCAGCGTCCGCGAGATCTTCGGCCTCGATCAGGATCTCGAGTGCCCGGCGTTCCGCGAGCGCACCGCGTACGTGCCGGACATCGACCCCGCCTACCATTTCAACCCGGAAACGACGCTGTCGATCCTGGCGGGTTTTGCGTTCAATCGGCGCGTGATGATTCAGGGCTATCACGGCACCGGCAAGTCGACGCACATCGAGCAGGGTGCCGGGCGGCTGAACTGGCCGTGCATCCGCATCAACCTCGACAGCCACATCAGCCGGATCGACCTCGTCGGCAAAGATGCCATCGTCGTGCGCGACGGCCAGCAGATCACCGAATTCAAGGAAGGGATGTTGCCGTGGGCGCTGCAACATCCGACGGCGCTCGTGTTCGACGAATACGACGCGGGCCGGCCCGACGTGATGTTCGTGATCCAGCGCGTGCTCGAAGTCGAGGGCAAGCTGACGTTGCTCGATCAGAACAAGGTGATCAGCCCGCATCCGGCGTTCCGGTTGTTCTCGACGACGAACACGATCGGCCTCGGCGATACGACCGGCCTGTATCACGGGACGCAGCAGATCAACCAGGGTCAGATGGACCGCTGGAACATCGTGACGACGCTGAACTACCTGCCGCACGACGACGAAGTGAAGATCGTGCTCAGCAAAGAGCCGAAGTGGGCCACCGACAAGGGGCGCCGGCAGATCTCGAACATGGTGTCGGTCG
The DNA here is from genome assembly GCA_964445675.1 of uncultured Pseudomonadales bacterium. Lineage (GTDB taxonomy): Bacteria > Pseudomonadota > Gammaproteobacteria > Pseudomonadales > Azotimanducaceae > DATJGR01. The sequence goes on from CAYUMA010000001.1 coordinate 3,727, forward strand.
CGGATCTGACGCGGCGCGGTTTTATGAACGGCGATCTGAGTGTGGTGATGTCGCCGCGCACCGTGATCACGTGGGCCGAAAACGCCGAGATCTTCAACGACGTCGCGTTTGCGTTTCGCGTGTCGTTCCTGAACAAATGCGATGAACTCGAACGGCCGATCGTCGCCGAGTACTACCAACGTTGCCTCGGCGAGGATCTCGGCGATGCCACGCGCGGCATCACGCTGAAAGCGTCATAGCCGCGGTTGCCATCAGGCAAGGCAAAAGTCCGTGAACGACTGTCCATGAACGAGAAGGACAATCCGCTGGAGCCGTTCAAGCGCGCGACCATCGCGACGATGCGCGCGCTCGCGGAAAACGACGAACTCGACGTCACGTTCGGCCACGGCACGCCGGCGGCATCGGGCAATCGGATTCGTGTGCCGCTGCCGTCGCTCGGATCCACCGCCGCCGAAATCAACGTGATTCGTGGCGTCGGCGACGAGTTTGCGCTGCGGCTGCGTTACCACGACGAAGCGATCTATCAACGCCGCGCGCCGCGCGAGGGTCCCGCGGAAGAGATGTTCCGCTGGGTCGAAGACGCGCGCATCGCATCGATCGGTTCGTTACGCATGCTCGGCGTCGCGCAGAATCTGGACGCGTCGCTCGAAGCGCAGTGCAAGGAAGCGGCATTCGACACGATCACGACCGAGACCGAGGCGCCCCTCAGCATCGCCGTTGGACTGCTCGTCCGCGAGCATCTGACAGGCCGCAAACTGCCGCCGACGGCGGAGAACGTCGTCAGACACTGGCGCGAGTTCGTCGAATCGCGCGCGGGGCGGGATATCGACGCGCTCAAAGAATGCCTGCTCGACCAGGATCGTTTCAGCCGGCTGTCGCGGGCGATTCTCTCTGACTTGGGCCTTACCGCCGAGTACGACGATCCGCCGGAGCTCGACGAAAACGATCAGGACACCGAGACCGTCGATGAATCGTCGGATTCGGATTCCGATGCGAGTCCGGAAGACGTCGTGCTCGACGACGACTCGATGGCCGACGAAGACGCCGACGGTGAAACGTCGACGATGCAGATGGAAGCCGACATGGACATGTCGGACCTCGGCAGCGATTCCGACCCCGACGAGGCGCCGAACATTTCGCCCGACGAACACGGCCGCATCCGGATGGACGTCAACTACCAGGCGTTTACGCCCGAGTTCGACGAGGTGGTGCGCGCCGAAGACCTGTGCGAGCCCGACGAACTGACGCGGCTGCGCACGATGCTCGATCAGCAGCTGGTCGCGTTGCAGCACGCGACGTCGAAGCTCGCGAATCGCCTGCAGCGCCGGCTGCTCGCGAAACAGAATCGCTCGTGGGAGTTCGATCTCGAAGAAGGGATCCTGGACGCATCGCGGCTCGCGTTGGTCGTTGCCGACCCGATGCATCCGCTCGCGTACAAGCAGGAAAAAGAAATCAAGTTCCGTGACACCGTCGTGACGCTGCTGATCGACAGCTCCGGTTCGATGCGCGGCCGTTCGATCACGATCGCGGCGATGTGCGCCGACATTCTCGGTCGCACGCTCGAGCGCTGCTCGGTCAAGGTCGAGATTCTCGGCTTCACGACGCGCGCGTGGCGCGGCGGTCAATCACGCGAGCGTTGGATCGCGGCGGGAAAACCGTCGAACCCGGGGCGTTTGAACGACTTGCGGCACATCATCTACAAAGCCGCCGACGATCCATGGCGGCGCGCGCGACGCAATCTCGGTTTGATGATGCGCGAGGAATTGCTGAAGGAGAACATCGACGGCGAAGCGTTGGTGTGGGCGCACAACCGGATCGTGGTCCGGCAGGAGCAGCGCAAGATCCTGATGGTGATCTCCGACGGACTGCCCGTCGATAACTCGACGCTGCTCGTCAACCCGAGCAATTACCTCGAACAGCATCTGAAATACGCGATCGACATCATCGAAAATCAATCACCGGTCGAACTGATCGCAATCGGGATCGGCCACGACGGGACCCACCACTACCATCGTGCGGTGACGATCACCGATGCCGAACAACTCGGCGGCGCGATGACCGAGCAGCTGGCTGCGTTG
>CAYUMA010000002.1:0-22553 GCA_964445675.1 uncultured Pseudomonadales bacterium
TTTTTCGAACATCTGCGTCACTTCGCCGATGCTCGAACGTTCGTTGGCGAGCGCCGATACCGTCACCGCCCAGCCTTTGCCTTCGTCGCCGAGCCGGTTCGCGACCGGCACCTTGACGTCGGTGAAGAACACTTCGGCAAAGTGGCGATCACCGGCCATGTTCTCGATGGGCCGCACTTCTACGCCCGGCGATTTCATGTCGACGAGCAGACACGTGATGCCGTCGTGTTTCACTTTCGGCGCGAAATCGGTGCGCACGAGCAGGATCATCCAGTCCGCCCACGGCGCGCCGGTCGTCCAGATCTTCTGGCCGTTGACGACGTAGTGGTCGCCCTGACGGATCGCCTTCGTCTGAATCGACGCGAGGTCGCTGCCGTGATTGGGCTCGGAGTAACCCGTGCACCAGCTGACGGACGAATCGAGGATGCCGGGGATGAAGCGTTGTTTCTGCGCGTCGGTGCCGTACTGAATGATGCCGGGGCCGACCCACGCGAGTCCCATGAACGACGTCCCGAGCGGCGGCGCTTTTGCGAGCGCCATCTCTTCACGCAGGATCGCCTGCTCGGCGAGCGTGCCGTCGCCGGCGTCTTTCGGCCACGAAAAGCCGACCCAGCGCTTTTCGCGCACCTTGGTCAGCCAGTTGGTGAGGAATGCGCTGTTGCGCTGTTTCGCCGGCGGCAGGTGCGCCTTGATGAACGCCCGCACTTCGTCGCGAAATGCCTGTTCTTTCGCGCTGTATTCGAAATCCATTACAAGCCTCCCAGCGCCGCAACGCGTTCGTAGTGATGATCGGAGTCGCCGTACATCGGGCGTGCCCACTTCGATCGTTTCAGGTACAGCTGAATGTCGTACTCGGCCGTGAACCCGATTGCGCCATGCAGCTGCACGCCGTCGATGCCGATCCGTGCAAAGGCATCGCTCGCGTACGCTTTCGCGAGCGACGCGGCGCGCGGCAGTTCGGCGGGTGCGTCATCGACGGTCCACGCCGCGTAGTACAACAACGATTTGAACGATTCGATGTCGACGAACATTTCGGCGAGACGGTGTTTGACGCCCTGGTATTTGCCGATCGGACTGCCGAACTGGATGCGGTCTTTGGCGTAGGCCGTCGTGATCGCGAGCGCGGCCTCCGCGGCGCCGACGGATTCCGCGCATACCGCAACGGCGCCGCAATCCGACAGATAACCGAGATCCCGCAACGAAAGATTCATCAACTGCGCATCACCGATCGCACAATCGAGCGTCAACGTGCCGATGCGTTTTGTCTCGTCCATCATCGGCTGCAGCGCGACGCTGACGCCGGGCGCGTTGCGCTCGACGATCGCCAGTTTCAGATCACCGCCGCTGCGGCACGCAACGATGAACAGATCCGCGGCACCCGCGTCAGCGACGAACGGCTTGGTGCCTTTTAGCCGGCCGCCGCCGGACAGCGTCAGCTTCACGGCATCCGGATGGATCCAGTTCGGCTCGTCGTACAGCGCGAGCGTCGCCACACGACTGCCGTCCGCGAGCCCCGGCAGCAGTGTCTGTTGTTGTGTCGGGTTGCCACAACGCAGCAGCGCAGTGGCCGCGAGCGTCTGCGAGATGATCGGCAGCGGCGACAGGCCGCGCCCCGTCTCTTCGAGCACGACGGTCAGGTCGACCCATTTCAGGCCGACACCGCCGAAGCGCTCGGGGATCACGAGGCCGAGCCAGCCGAGCCCGGCGGCCTGACGCCATAGCGAAGGGGAGGCGCCGGTTGCACTTTTCATCACCGCGCGGACCTCGCTCATCGGGCACGCCTCCTGCATGAAGCGGCGCACCTGGTCGCGCAACAGTTCCTGTTCTTCGGTAAAGCCGAAATTCATGGTGATACCTCGAAACGTGGATGCGTGAATTATGCCGGCGGCGCGGCGACGATGCCGCGGCGGATCCATTCCTCGATGTGTCCGGCGAGGCCGAGCTCGGCGAGGATCTCGCGCGTGTGCTGGCCGGAGACCGGCGCCGGTGCGCCGGGTGCGGCGGGGGTGCGGCTGAATCGCGGCGCCGGCCGCGCGTCGCGCAGGCGTCCGGCGGTTGGATGCGACAGCGTGCGAAACACCTGGTTGTGCTCGATCTGCGGATCTTCGTGCAGTTCGGTCAATTTGCGGGCGCGGGCAAACGGTACGTCTTCGGCGGCAAACCGTTCGGCCGCTTCGGCGAGCGTCAGCCGGCGCGCGGCCTGCGCGAAGTCGCCGCGCATCACTTCGAGCAGATCGGGACGGTGGCGCTGACGAGCCTCCAGTGTCGCGAAGCGCGCGTCTGTGGCGATGTGTTCGCAGCCGAGCGCGCGGCACATGCCGTGGAATTCGTCGTCCGACAACGTCATCGTCGTGCCCCAGCCGTCGCGATATTCGGCGACGTTGCCCGACGCGCCGACCGGGGGACGTGCCTCGACGCCGTCGCCTTCGAGGATCAGGTCCGCGGCGGTGTCCGGCCACAGGAACGCAATCGCGGTATCGAGCATCGACAGTTCGATGTGTTGCCCGACACCGCTTTTCGAGCGTTCGAGCAGTGCCGCGGTGATTGCCTGACAACCCGTATACGCGGTGAGCTTGTCGAGGATCAGCTGATTGACCTGTTCGGGTCGATCCGGATGTTCGAGATGGATGCGCCCCTGCGTCGCGGCGATCCCGGAATAAAACTGGATGATCGGATCGTACGCGCGATCGCCGGCGCGGGGTCCGGTTTGTCCAAATCCGCTGATCGACAGATAGACGAGCTTCGGATTCAGCGCGCTCAGCTTGTCGTAGCCGAGGCCGAGGCGTCCGATCTTGCCGGGACGGAAATTCTGGATGACGACGTCGGCCTGCTTCGCCAACTGTTCGACGATGCCGCGCCCCTCGTCGGTGCCGAGATTCAGCGCAATCGAGCGCTTGCCACGATTGAGCACGTGGAAAAAACCGGAGAATCCGTTGCGGCGGCTGCCCACGTGCCGCTGAATGTCACCGACCAGGCGCTCCACTTTGATGACGGAAGCGCCTTGATCGGCGAGGAGTGCGGCGGTCAGCGGCCCCGAAACGATGGCCGACAGATCGAGGACCGAAAAGCCGGCCAGCGGCCCCGGCACGGCCGACTTACCCCATCCGCATCGGGTTGATCGGCGGCCAGTTGTCCTTGCTGGCGAGAATTTTTTCGCCGATGGCTTTGACCGACCACGGCGCGTCCGTCTGGTCCTTCGACGCAATCGGCGTGAGCTGCCACGACAGCAGTTGCACGTTGTTGCCGGCGACGAGGAACTGCCGGCCGCTGACTTCTTTCGCATCGTCCGTGCACAGCCACACGACGGCAGGCGAGACTTTCTCCGGCGGGAACGCGTCTTTCATCTGTTCCGGCAGGATGTCCTCGGTCAATCGCGACATCGCGGTGGGGGCGAGGATGTTCACGGTGATTCCGTATTTCACGCCTTCAAGCCATAGACAACGCATGAAGCCGGCCGTTGCCGCTTTCGCCGCGCCGTAGTTGGTCTGGCCGAAGTTGCCGAGCAGCCCCGACGTCGAACTCGTCATGATGATGCGACCGCCGTGGCCTTGTTCGATCATCTGGTCGTAGGCCGCTTTCGTGACGAGATACGTGCCGCGCAGGTGGACGTTGATGATGATGTCCCACATGTCGTCGGTCATGTTCTTGAACGACTTGTCGCGCAGGATGCCGGCGTTGTTGATGCAGATGTCGATCTTGCCGAAATTCTTGACGGCCGTTTGCACCATCGCCTTGGCTTGCGCCGGATCGGCGACGGAGCCGTAGTCCGCAACGGCTTTGCCACCGGCGGCTTTGATCTCGGCGACCACTTGATCGGCCATGTTGTGACCCGCGCCGCTGCCGTCGCGAGCACCGCCGAGGTCGTTGACGACCACGCAGGCGCCTTCTTTCGCCAACAACAGTGCGTGGGCGCGGCCCAACCCGCCGCCGGATCCGGTTACCAGTGCCACCTTGCCATCGAGCATGCCCATGAGAATTCCCCTAGTTGGGTCGTGTGAATAAGAGCTGATTTTGTGCGACGCAACAGTTTATGGAAATGAGGTGCGAAGGCAAGGGCGCCCCTGAGTATGTGATTGGCGCAAGTGGCGCCCGTGTCAACACGAGTTCAAACGAACGCGCCGTCCCAGAGTTCATCGAGAAACGACTGCCACGGCAGAATCCGGATTCCGTCCACCGTGCGCGGCCTCGCTTCGAGCGAAACGACCACGTAGTGCTTCAACAGCTTCTCTTCGCGCAGTGCGCGCAGGCCGCGCAGGTCCCGGTCGCCGACGGGGGATTTGGCCTTGACCTCGACGGCCGTCTTGCCGGCGATCACGAAGTCGACCTCGAAGTTGGACGTCGACCTCCAGTAGGCGAGCGGCACGTCTTCGGTGTAGTCGATGTAGCTGGAGATCTCGTGGAAGACGAAGGTCTCGAACGCTTCGCCGAACTCGGGCGACCGCGGCGCAAGCCCCGACCTATGCTGGAGATGTCGAGCCACACCGACGTCGAAGAAGTAGTGCTTTGCAGTGGTGATCGCTTTGCGCGATCGGCTGTGCGTCCAGGCTGGCAGCGTTCGTGCAACCAACGTGTCCTCGAGTATGTGAAAGTACTCGCGCACCGTACTGACGGGCACTTGTGCGTCGCTTGCGACAGCGGAGAAATTCAACATCGATCCGTGGCAGAGCGCCGCCACCTCGAGAAATCGACTGAATGCCGGAATATTGCGGGTCAACGCTTCGTTGGCGATCTCTTCCCTGAGATAGGTGCCGACGTATGCACCGAGATCTTCGCGCGGGTTCTTCGAGAAGTAGATCGACGGAATCAGACCTCGATCGAGTGCCTTGGTCAGCGAAAATGCCGGCCCGAGTTCGCGGTAGATGAAGGGGTGCAAGGTTCTCGTGGGCGCGCGCCCACCGAGCAGATTGACGCCGGCGCGCCGCAGTTTGCGAGCGCTGGAGCCGGTCAGAACGAAGCGGGCCTTGCGCTGTTCGATGAGCCGGTGGACTTCGTCGAGCAGGATCGGCAGCTTCTGAATTTCATCGATGACGACGACCGGATTGCGTCCGTCGAGTTCCTCAGCGAGCTGACCTGGCCGCCGGCTCAACGTGAGAAACACACTGGTGTCGAGCAGGTCGAAGACCTTCGCGCCGGGCAATGCGTGGCGGATGAGCGCTGTTTTTCCGGTCTGCCGCGGCCCGAATAGAAACAGTGATTTTCGGCTCGCGAGTCCGGCGACGTCGAGCGACCGTGGGATGAAGGCGTCGGAGTCCATCGACGGCAATTATGCTGATTATCATGATAATCAGCAACTCAATTGCTGATCCAAACCACTGGCGTGTGACGTCAGCTGCGCAAGTGACCCGTCTCGTTGAGGCTGACGACGTTGCGTTCGCCGGAGCGGGCGCAGAGGAAGCGGTTGATGCTCGTGTAGAACGGCTCGAAGAAGAGGCGGGGCACCATTTTCAGTACATGCGCGACCCAGACGTTGATGACGCCGCCGTGGCAGAACGCCGCGACGCGTTGGCCCTGGTGCCGCGCGATGATCGATTCGAGCGCGCGCACGACGGTGTCCTGGAACGCGAGGATGTCGACCTCTTCGTTGTAGCGGCCGTCGGCGAAGGCTTTCCATGCCGCGTAGTTGGTGAGTTTGAGCTCTTCCATCGGAATGTAGCTCGACGTGTGGCGGTCGAACTCGGCGATGCCTTCGTGGAACCGGATCCCGTGTCCGCTGTGCTGCGTATACGTAAGCGCGGTTTCTTTGGCGCGCAGCATCGGACTCGAATACACCACATCGATGGTTTCGCTGGACAACCATGCGGCGACCTTCGCGGCCTGTTCGAGGCCGAGCGTCGAGAGTGGCGGATCTGCGGCGCCGGTCGTGACGTGCTGGCGTTCGGGCAAAGCGTGGCGGACGAGAATCAGTTCCATGGATGCCTCAGGCGACCATTGATCAAGGAAGCGCGCAAGCGTAGCGATGCAGCGGCTGCGAAACCAGCGGCTCGGTTTACTTGCTCGCAGCGCGCGGGCAGCATGGCTCCCCCTGCGTTTGCGACCGACTGCGGAGTGGTCATGTTCAATATCGGTGCCGTCAACGAAGCCATTGCCGCGGCGTACCCGGAGCGGGAAGCCCTCGTATTTCGCGATCGCCGTATCACCTACGGTGTGCTGGCGGAGCGCTCGCGACGTCTCGCGAACTATCTGGTTTCGCGTGGGCTCGGCGCGCATCAGTCGCGGTCGGCGCTCAAAGGTTGGGAATCCGGCCAGGATCAGCTCGCGCTGTATCTGTTCAACGGCAACGAATACCTCGAAGGCATGCTCGGCGGCTACAAAGCACGGGTGGCGCCGTTCAACGTGAACTACCGCTACGTCGAAGAAGAGCTCGAATACCTGCTGAACAACGCCCGGGCACGCGCGATCATTTATCACGCCGCGTTTGCACCGCGCGTGGCTGCGATACGCGCCAAAGTGCCGTCGTTGGCGGTGTTCCTTCAAGTAGCGGATGAATCGGGCAACGCGCTGCTCCCCGGCGCAGTCGACTACGAGACCGTACTGCGCGACAGTTCGGCCGCGCAGACGGACGTCGAGTTGTCGCCGGACGATCTCTACATTCTGTACACCGGTGGCACCACGGGGATGCCGAAGGGTGTGTTGTGGCGGCAGGCCGACATCCTCGTCGCGGCGCTTGCCGGACGAAACCAGGACGGCCGCATCCTGCAGAGCCTCGATGAATACGTCGAACGTGCAAAAGGCGCGATGATGAAAACCTTTCCGGCGGCGCCGTATATGCACGGCGCCGGCCACTGGATCGCGTTGTCGGCGCTGCACCAGGGCAACACGGTGTTCATCCAGAGCGACGTGGAACGGCTGAATCCCGCCGACATCCTGTCGTTGATCGAGCGCGAAAAAATCAACTTCCTGCAGATCGTCGGCGACGCGTTCGCGCGGCCGATCGTCGATGCGATACGCAACGGGACGTACGACCTGTCGAGCCTGATGATCATTCTGTCGGGCGGTGCGCCGCTGAATGCGTCGATGAAGCGCGAGATTCTCGAGCTGTTGCCGAACGTCACGATCATCGATGGCCTCGGTTCGTCGGAGGCCGGCGGGCAGGGCTCGCAGGTCAGCAACAAGCAGACGGGCGCGAGCACCGGGAAGTTCACGCCGGGGCCGGACAACGTCGTCGTCGATGAAGCGCTGACGTGCGTGTTGCCACCCGGACACGACGGCATGGGCTGGTGGGCGAAGCAGGGCTTTGTGCCGCTCGGGTATCTCGATGACGCGGCGAAAACCGAGCGCACATTCGTGACGATTGCTGGCGTGCGCTACGCGGTGCCGGGCGATCGCGCGCGGCATCTCGCCGACGGCACGATCGAGTTGCACGGCCGCGACTCGGTAACGATCAATTCGGGGGGCGAGAAGATTTTCGCCGAAGAAGTCGAACACGCGCTGAAACATCACCCGGCCGTCTACGACGCGGTGGTCGCGGGCCGGCCCAGCGAACGTTGGGGGCAGGAGGTCGTCGCGGTCGTACAACTGCGCGGCGGCGCGCGCGTCACCGACGCGGAACTGTCGGACGAGTGCGCCAAACATCTGGCGCGCTACAAATTGCCGAAAGCGTATGTCTATCGCGATGCGATCGTGCGCAGCCCGAGCGGCAAAGCGGACTATCGATGGGCGAAAGAACAGGCCGCTGTTCAAACAAAGGCCCAAACAACTAAGTAGAGGGGATGCAGATGGATCCGTTGTTCGATTTCACCGGCAAGGTCGTACTCGTCACCGGCGGCAGCCGCGGGCTCGGGAAGCAGATGGTGCTCGCGTTTGCCGAGCGCGGCGCCGACGTCGTCATCGCGAGCCGGAAGTTGCCGGCGTGTGAGGAAGTTGCACGCGAGGTCGAGAAAAAAGGCCGCAAAGCGCTGGCGTACGCGTGTCACGTGGGTCAATGGGAGCAGGTCGGCAAACTTGCCGACGCCGCGTACGGGCGGTTCGGCCGTGTCGACGTGCTGATCAACAACGCCGGCTTGTCGCCGCTGTACCCGTCGCTCGAGGAGGTTTCGGAGGAGCTATTCGACAAAGTCGTCGGGCTCAATTTCAAAGGTCCGTTCCGGTTATCGGCGCTCATCGGCAGCCGCATGGCCAAGGGCGACGGCGGTTCGATCATCAATATTTCGAGTACGGCGTCGTTGAATCCGAGCCCGACGTCGGAACCGTACGGTGCCGCCAAAGCCGGGCTCAACTCAATCACGCGCTCATTCGCGTTCGCGTACGGCCCGAAGGTGCGGGTCAACTGCATCGTCGCCGGGCCGTTCCTGACGGATATCTCGAAAGCGTGGGATATGGATGCGTTTCGCAAGTTCCAGGCGCCGCGCCTCGCGTTGAAACGCGGCGGCGAGCCGAACGAAATCGTCGGCGCGGCGCTGTATCTGGCGAGTTCGGCAGCGAGCTTTACGACGGGAACGCTGGTGCGGGTCGATGGCGGAACGCCGTAGGCGTCTGTGGCACGCCATAGCGACGTCCTATCGTCGCGTGATCGCCGCAACGACGCGCGGCGCGAGATTTTCACCGCTCAGGCGCTCGATCGTTTCCAGGCCGCCGGGATTGGCAAGATTGAATTCGACGATCCACGGATACGCGAGATCGACCGCGACGAAGCGGACGCCGTGGTCGAGCAACTGCCGCGCCACCGCGATCGCGAGCGCCGTCTCGTCGTCCGACAGCACCACCGCTTCCGCGCGGCCGTCGAGCGTCAGATTGACGCGGTGATCCGCACCGGGTCGCCGCAGATACGCGCCGATGACGTCGCCTTCAGCCAATAACACGCGCGTTTCGCCGCGTTCGATTTCGCTGATATAGCGCTGCAGCAGGCAGTAACGCGAGCCATCGTGGCCCGTCAGCGCGTCGAGAATGACGCCGACGTTCGGGTCGTTCGCATTCACGCGATAAACGTCGCGACCGTAACTCGCCGCCGGTGGTTTGACGATCCATTCGCCGCCGCGCTCGATGATCCCGCGCAACCACTGCGGATCGCGGCTCGCGTACGTGTGCGGGTGATGCTGCGCGAGCGGGCCGAGCGCCAGTGAGTATTTCGCGTGATGCATCAACAACGCCGTCGGACTGACGACGAAGCGCCGCGCGTCGAGCGCCATCAGCAACTGCATGCGATCGAGGAACGAGTCGCGCGCGCCGAGGCCGATGGGCCAGATGAGGTCGTACTGCTCGAGCGGCGAATCATCGGGCGCGATGCAGACACCTGTCGGGGTCATCCGCACATCGTCGTGATCGGCGCGCGTCACGCGCCAGCCGGCCGTGGCCCACGCATCGGGCAGGCGGCGATGGTTGTCGTTGCGCGGCGCGCCTTTGGTGCTCGTCAGAAAGCAGATGCTCGGCATGCGTGGGGTCCGGACGGACTAGCGCGGCCAAGCCGCGCGGGCTGGAGCCTGTCTTCTACATGCTAGAATCCGCCTCCCGCAAGAGAAAACGCGCGTGGCTACAAAACTCTCGGAACATGCACTGACTCGCGCACAGGTGCCGACGTTCGAACCGCCGGTCATCGACGCGGCGGATCGCGCTGTGTTGAAAGCCGAAATCAAAGCGCTGCTCACCGCGAAAAACGCGGTGCTCGTCGCACACTACTACGTCGATGGCGACATCCAGGATCTCGCCGAGGAAACCGGCGGCTGCGTGTCGGATTCGCTCGAGATGGCGCGCTTCGGTCGCGATCATCCAGCGACAACGCTGGTCGTGGCCGGCGTGCGGTTCATGGGTGAGACCGCGAAGATCCTCTCGCCCGACAAGCGCGTGCTGATGCCGACGCTGAAAGCGGAGTGCTCGCTCGATCTGGGGTGTCCGCCCGATGAATTCGAAGCGTTCTGCAACGAACACAAAGATCGCACCGTCGTTGTTTACGCGAACACGTCGGTGCAGGTGAAGGCGTTGTCCGACTGGGTCGTGACGTCGAGCATCGCGTTGCCGATCGTCGAGCACCTCGCGGCAAAGGGCGAAAAAATACTGTGGGCGCCCGACAAATATCTCGGCGCGTATATCCACGCGCAGACCGGCGCGGACATGCTGCTGTGGAACGGCGCGTGTGTCGTGCACGAAGAGTTCAAGTACAAAGCGCTCGCCGACCTCAAAGCAATCTACCCCGATGCGGGCGTACTCGTGCACCCGGAGAGTCCGGCGCAGGTCATCGCGCTCGCCGACGCCGTCGGCTCGACCAGCGCGCTCGTCAAAGCGGCGAAGACGCTGCCGCACAAGCTCTTCATCGTCGCGACCGACCGCGGCATCTTCCACAAGATGCGCAAGGAAGCGCCGAACAAGCGCTTCATCGAAGCACCGACCGCGGGCCAGGGTGCAACGTGCAAGAGCTGCGCGCATTGCCCGTGGATGGCGGTGAATCAGCTGCGCGAACTGAAGGTGTCGTTAGCGCGCGGCAACAACGAGATTCTCGTCGATCCGGCAATCGGCCGCCGCGCGATGATTCCGCTGCAACGGATGCTGGATTTCCCGAAGCCCGCGTAAGAACGGGGTCAGAGTAACTTCCGCCGCGGAAGTTACTCTGACCCCGTTCTTACATCAGCTGCGTCTCTGGCTCTCGGCGAGTTCTGCGCTCAGATCGCGAATCCGCTGGTCGAGCATCGCGGTCAGGCGATAGTTGTCTTCGCTGATCAGGCCGCGCGCGTATTCGAGATGCTGGATGCTCTTCTGTAGGTTGCCGACGTGCGCGAAATATTCGGCGCGCGCCAGATGCACCTGTACGATGTCACCGGCGAGGCCCGCGGTCTCGGCGAGGTCGTACCAGATGTCGATGTCCTCGCCATTGAGCACCGATTGCCGCAACAGCACCGCCTCCGCCTCGTCGTAGCGCTTGGCGCCGCTCAACGCGTCCGCATACAGAATGGAGAGTGGCTTGTTCTCGGGGTTGAGGAGCAGGCCGGCAGACAACACTTCGAGGGCGTCGTCGTAGCGCTCCGCCGCGATCAGGAGCTGCGCTTCGGTCGCACGATAGATCAACGAATCTGCGTGTTTTGCGAACAGCGGTTTCGCCGTGTCGAGCGCTTCGTCGTCATCACCGGCAGCGGACAACGCGACCACGAGGCCGTAATACGCCCAATCGGCGCCGTCGGTGCGTTCGACGTGACCCTTGAACTGTTGCACGGCCTGCGCCGGGGTCGGTGCGTAGTGCACCATCGCGCGCGCGCGCATCAGCTGGAACTCCTCGGAGTCTTTGTACGTTCGCTTGGGATATCCGGCGGCCTGGTTGCGCGCATCGGATATCCGCGATTCGGTCACCGGGTGCGTCAGCAAAAACTCTGGCGGGCGGCGGCTGAACCGATACGCGCGTTGCATCTGCTCGAACATGCGAGCCATTGCGGTCGGGTCCAGGTCGGCTTTGGCGAGCGTGCTGATGCCGACGCGATCGGCTTCGGCTTCGCGATCGCGCGAGAAGTGCAATTGATTCGCTTGTGCGACCGCCTGCGTCGTCGACAACGCCGCGAGGCCCGCATCGCTGCCGGTGGTCGCTGCGATGACGATCGAAGCCAGCATGGCCGCGAGGTACGGCAGCGTCGATTGCTGTTGCATTTCGATCTGCCGGGCGAAGTGGCGCTGGCTCAGGTGCGCCAATTCGTGCGCGATCACGGCCGAATACTCGTCGGCGTCCTGCGCTGCGAGGTACAGGCCGAGGTTGATTCCGACCACGCCGCCGGGTGCGGCGAACGCGTTGATCTCGGACGAATCGATCAACACGGGAAAGAGCTGCTTGCGCTTCAGCTCTGAGTGTTCGGCGAGGCTGTAGAGCTGCATCTCGGTGAAGTACTTCAGGATCGGATCTCTGACCGTCGGCACTTCAGCGTGCACCTGTCGCAGCAGTTGCCGCCCGATTTCCTGTTCCACCTCGAGCGAGACGACGGCCGACGAACTGTCACCGAGTTCCGGCAGCTCACTGCTGACGGTCGCGGCCACACCGGCGCTCCAGCACAAGCCGGTTATCAGCAGCAGCCGAAGGGTGAACGTTGCGCGCATGGATGCATCATAAGGTGAATTCGATCGGGTCGTTGTAACGGGGTTATCCTTAGCCTGATCAGACAGTCAACGCGCGAGAAATGCACACCGTGGAAGCCGCTCCCGACAATCAGACCGTGTTACTGGATGTATCGGGACTCAACTGCCCGATGCCGCTGCTGAAAGCGAAGCAGGCGCTGAACAAACTCGCCGGCGGCGCGCTGCTGCGCGTCATCGCGACGGACCCGGGTTCCGTGCGGGATTTCGAAGTGTTCGCGCGCCAGAGCGGCAACACGCTGCTCGAATCGAATCAACACGACGGCCGTTTCGAGTACCTGCTGCGCAAGAAGGGCTAGTGAACGCTCTGACCCGTCAGTATCCTTAGGCCACTTTTTTCCCGGGGACTCCGACATGCTTGCCGGCAGCATCGTTGCTCTGGTGACGCCGATGCAGAGTTCGGGCGCCATCGACTGGCTCGCGCTCGATCGGTTGATCGACCGGCATATCGACGCCGGCACGCACGGCATCGTGCCGATGGGCACGACCGGCGAATCGCCGACGCTGAACGTCGAGGAGCACATCAAGGTCATCGAGCGCACCGTTGCGCGCGTAGCGAAGCGGATCCCGGTCGTTGCCGGCACCGGCGCGAACGCGACGGCCGAAGCCATCGAGTGGACGCACGCGGCGGCGCAAGCCGGCGCAGACGCGTGCCTGCTTGTCACGCCGTACTACAACAAGCCGACGCAGGAAGGTCTGTATCAGCACTACAAGGCGATTGCTGCGGCAGTGGACATTCCGCAAGTGCTCTACAACGTACCCGGGCGCACGGCGTGTGACATGAAAGCCGAGACAGTCGCGCGGCTTGCGAAGATCGACAACATCATCGGCATCAAGGAATCCTGCGGCGACCCGAATCGAGTGAAGGAGATTCGTGATCGTTGCGCGCCCGATTTCATCGTGCTGTCGGGCGAAGACGCGCAGACCTTCGAAATGCTGAAGCTCGGCGCGGTTGGCACGATATCGGTGACCGCCAACGTCCTGCCCCGCGAAATGGCACAGTTTGTATCCGCATATCTGGAAGGCGACACGCAGCGCGCCGCGGCGCTCGACGCGCGACTGCAGCCGATCCACGAAATACTGTTCGTCGAGACGAGCCCGCAACCGGTGAAGTGGGCGCTGCATCTGATGGATCTGATCGACACCGGCATCCGCCTGCCGCTGCTCCCGATGTCGCAGGCCAATCGCGGTGAACTGGAACGCCGGCTGCGCGCCGTTGGAGCGATCGCGTGATCGGCACGCGGCGGCGGTTCGCGCTGATCGCGAGTGTGACGTTGCTGTCGAGCTGCGGCTGGATGAACGACGACAAAGGGTTCTTCGTCGATCGTTCCAACGACTATCTGAAGGCGAAGGAGCGATCGCCGCTCGTCGTACCGGAGGACTTGTCGAGCACCGCGATCCAGAGCACAAATCCGGTTCCGGGGTTGGCGTCGAGTCGCCATCGCGTCAATTTCGATCGCGGCGCGCCGCGGCCCGAAACGATCTACGCGCGCGAGGAATCCGAAGGCGTCAAGATCCAGAAACTCGGCGATCAGCGCTGGCTGCTGATCCCGCAGCCCCCGGTCGTCGTGTGGCCGAAGGTCAAACAGTTTTTCGCCGATAACGGCGTGGCGATTGCGTCCGAGCAACCGGAGAGCGGCCGCCTCGATACGGAGTGGCTGACGATTTCGACGACGGCCGCGCGCGACGTGGTTCGCCTCGCGATCAGCGACGGCAAACACGAAGGCGGCATCACGACCGGGCGTGATCGTATCCGCGTGCTCGTCGAGCAGGGAATCCGCGATCGCAGTTCGGAAATCCACGTGCGCTACGAGAACGACAGCAAGTCGATGCCGCACGAGGACGTGATGCCGCCGCAGTCGGATCTCGTCACGGTTGAATCCCAGCTGCTCAACGACCTCGGCGGCTATATCGCCGCGAACGTCGCCGACGCGACCATTTCGTTCGCGGCACGCAACATCAGCACGCAGACCAAGGCGGATCTTCAGCGCGATGCCAACGATTTCCCTGTGCTGCGTTTGAACCTCGACTTTGATCGTGCATGGGCCACCGTCAACCAGGCGTTGAACGAAGCGAAGCTGGACGTGACCGATGTCAACCGGGACGCCGGTGTGTTCTACGTCACCGTCACCAGTCAGGCGTTGAATCAGGAAGACAAGCCGTCGATATTGACGCGCTGGCTCCGCAGTGAGAACAAACGAAAGATCCAGGTCCGCATGGTTCAGATGGCGCCGGGTTATGAGCTCACGGTGTATGACGACACCGGTGAGCGCTCCCCCGCTGATCTCGCAGAACAGTTACTGATCATGATTCGCGAGTTCGCGACATAGCCGCGGCGGCCGATCAACTTCCGATCCCTTTCGCTTCGATCCGAAGCGGCGCCGGCGCTGCCATCGCGTCGCTCGGCAGCGGCAGTCGTGGTAACGGCACGGTGATTTCACTCGGCGGCGTGCGCCTCCTTGTCGACTGCGGCTTCACGCTGAAACAGACGCGCCTGCGTCTCGCGCGATTGGGACTTGTGCCGCAGGATCTCGCGGCGATTCTCGTGACGCACGAGCACGCGGATCACATCCACGGCGTCGCGCCGCTGGCGCGGCGCTACGGACTGCCGGTTTATCTGACGCACGGCACGCGGCGCGGATTGCGAGGTTGGGAGCGCCTCGAGACGCGCGTATTCAACGCCCATGCCGGGTTCGATATCGAATCGGTGCGTGTGACGCCGGTGCCGGTGCCGCACGACGCGCGCGAGCCGACCCAATTCGTGTTCGAAGGCGCAGGCGTTCGCGTCGGTGTATTGACAGATCTAGGGCATGTGACGCCGCACGTATGCGAGGCGTATCGGGGCTGCGACGCGCTCCTGGTGGAAGCCAATCATGATCGCGACATGCTGTTCGGCGGCGACTATCCGCCGCAGCTGAAGCGGCGCATCGCGAGCCCGTTTGGGCATTTGTCCAACGAGCAGACAGTGGCGCTGCTGCAGGAGATCGGCTGCGCGGGGTTGCGCGAGGTGATCGTCGGGCACATCAGCGAGCAGAACAACTGCGCGCAGCGCCTGCGCGATGCGTTCGCAGACGTGCGGGCGCGGCTGCCGCGGTTGCGCTTCGCGACGCAGAGCGAAGGATTCGGATGGGTCGATCTTTAGGCTTTTTTTTACGGGCGCAGCAGTTGGCGGCCGATCAAGCCGCCGAGCGTTCTAACGAGCCAACGCGGCTGCGTCTGGCTCCACATCGCGGACAGTTGATTCGCGAGTCCCGGGACCCGCACGACCTCGCCGCCGATGCACGCGTCGTAACCTTCTCTGGCGACCGACTTGACATCGCTGATCATGAACGATGGTACTTGGGGGAACGCGCTGCCGGGTGGTGCGATGTCGTGCACCATCTCGGTATTGGTGATACCAGGGCACAACGCCGTGACGGTTACGCCGGTACCGCGGATCTCTTCGGCGAGCCCTTCCGTGAACGACAACACGAATGCCTTCGTCGCCGCATACAACGACATGCTGGGCACCGCCTGGAATGCGGACAATGACGCCACGTTGAGGATCCGCCCCGAGCCGCGCGCGACCATATCGGTGACGAAGAGTCGCGTCAGCCCCGCGACCGTTGCGGCGTTCACGAGCACCATGCGCGCAACCGCGTCGGGGTCCATCGCGGTGAACGCGCCGCCATACGCGACGCCGGCGTTATTGACGAGCACGTCGATCGTCAAGCCGCGGCTTTTCACGTCCTGATACAGCGCGCGGGCCGCTGTCTTCAGCGCGAGGTCCTTCGCGATCACGACGATGTCGGCACCGGTCGGTGTCAGGTCGTCGCGCAGCGCGTTCAGGCGGTCCTCGCGGCGGGCGACGAGAACGAGGTCGTAGCCGTGCGCGGCGAAGACTCGCGCGAATTCGGCGCCGATGCCGGCGGAAGCGCCGGTGATCAATGCTATTGGGCGTGGCATGCGAGGTTCTCCGCTTAAATCTCCGGCCATGCGTGAGCGGCGACCGGGCTCGACATCTTCCCGAGCGTCGCAGCCTTCAGGTCATCGTAGCTTTGTTGGATGCAGTCGGCGAAGAACTCCGGATCCGGCAGGTATCTGCGCAGTGCGCCGCCGCAGAGGGTCAGCACGACGTCGTTGATCGTCGCGCCAGGCACACTCGATTTGATCGCGCGGACTTCCTTCAAATCGAAACTGCGGCCCTCGACGACGCGATGCGCCGACACCGTGCCATTGAAGCGCGTGCGCGGCACCGGCTTGTTCGTCGCAAAGCGCCGTTGCGCGACGCCTTGGCTGATGCGGCCCATCGCCGGCACCGTGCGCGCGAGCACTTCGGCGAGCCGAAACGGTTGCAGCGCGGTATTGATCGATGCCCGCGCGAGCAGTTCCAGCGGATTGGGTACCTCTTCGCCGCGCCACTCTTTGGTGTTCGGGCGGATGTGCGGATTGTGCGGATCGAGATCGTGGATCGCCTCGGTCATGTCGACACCGGAGACGCCATCGACACACGCGTGGTGAACCTTCGACACGATCGCGTAGCAGCCCTGCGGCAGCCCTGCCGCCCGGCACTGTGTTCGAAGCGCAGCGCGCCTCGCAACGGCGGGCGAGTCACACGCGGGCACAAAAAAACGGCGGGTGGATTGCTCCGCCCGCCGTTGTCGACCCGGACCCGTCAGGCCCGCGCCGGATCAGCTGGTCAATCAGACGCTGGTCGTGCCGTCGGCGCGGTCGAACAGTTCGCGAACCAGTTTGCCGCTGGTCGTGAAGTTCTCGCGGACGAGGTCGGCTTGCTTCTTGACGCTGTCGGCGACGTTCTTCTGTACCGCGGCGTAGTATTCACGCTGCGCAGTCATGAAGTCTTCGAGGCCTTTCACTTCGCGCAACGCGCTGAAACGCGCGCGGTTCGCGCCGACGTACTGCTCGATGGCTTCGCGCTGGATCTCGAAGTATTTGGTGACGGCGTTGACGTTCATTTCGTTCATTTCTTTGACGAAGGACTGACTGCGTTCGATAAGGCTCATTTGGGGCTCCTGTGATTTGGTGCGGTGCAATACCACGGCCGCGACAATACAGACCGATAAATCCGGCGTCAACAGTTTTTACTGCGGTGCACCAATTATTTTGTGACGAAGCACGAGAAAGACCTGAAAATCGCCTGCAGAAGGCTGTAATCATTGGATATTTCGGCCGCTTCACCCATTTACCGGGTCGCGATGAGCATCGTCACATGATGGATTCCGGCCCCGACCAATACCTTAAAGCGTCGTCTTGGTGGGATCGGCTTGCGCGTCGCATCATTTTGGCCTGGCGACGCCGATGAGCGTGAAACGGCGTGAGGTCGTGCTGATCAATGGTGCCTTCGGCGTCGGTAAGTCCACGGTCGCGCAGCGGCTGCACGCGCGGCTTGCGGGCAGCCGCCAATTCGATCCCGAGCGCATCGGCTATGTGTTGCGGCGCCTGCCCGCAGCGGTGCCGTTCTCGGCGGCGCATCTCGATGACTTTCGCGACTCCCGCACGTGGCGCGCGCTGACGATTCGTGTCGCTGCATTGCTCCAGTCGCGTTGCGCAACCGCTGATCGTGCCGATGGCGCTCGACGCGCATCACTTGAATCAGCTGCGCGACGGACTCGCGGCACGCGGTTGCCGTGTGAGTCATTTTTGCCTTTTCGCGTCCGAGCAGACCGTGCACGCGCGGTTGCCGGGACGAGGCGTGTCGCGGTCGAGCGCCGAGGGTCGGTGGGTTTATCCGCGCGCGTCGGCGGCGTGCAGCGCTCACACAGACGCGCAGTACGCTCGCCACATCGATGCCGACGCGGCGACACCGACACAGATCGTCGAGCGGATCGTCGCGCTTGTCGCCGACCGCGACTGACGCGTTCTCAAGTGCCATTGCACGCGTGACAGGCTCGGGCGCAATGCCGACTTCAGTAGGACGCTCGCCGATTCGTCGGCGATCTGTCAGTACCTCGAAGACCGCTATCCGAAGCCGGCGCTCCTGTAGATCTGAACTACAATCCGCTCCCGCAAATCCAGCAGAGGAACTTCGCCATGATCGGCTATGTGACATTGGGAACGAATGATCTGAAACGCGCCGCGGCGTTTTACGATGCGCTCTTCGCGGAAATGGGTGGCCGCCGCACGATGGACAGTGAGCGCATGGTCGGTTGGGGCAAGGCGGGTGCGCCGATGTTGGCGCTCTCGGTTCCGTTCGACGGCAAGAAAGCGACGGCCGGCAACGGCACGATGATTGCGCTGAATGTCGGCAACCCCGAGGCGGTCAAGAAGGTACATGCCAAGGCGATGGCGCTCGGCGGCAAGGACGAAGGCGCGCCGGGCCCGCGCGGCGACGGCGGTTTCCATGGCGGTTACTTCCGTGATCTCGACGGTAACAAGCTGGTCGCGTATTGCATGTGAGGTCAGCGCGGCGGTTGTTCGAGCCGTAGGTAGCGGCTGACGACTGCCACGATTCCAACCGCCGCAAACCACACTAACTGCGGTGCCACGGCATCACGGAAACCGATGCTTCCGTAAAACACAGCGGCGGTCGCGATGGTTGCGGCGATCGGAATCAGCGCGACCAACGCGGTCGTCAGGTGCTTTCGCACGCTGGTAAAAACACCAACCACGAAGAACGGCGCGATCAGCAACCACGGAATACCGAGCGCGTAATAGGCGACGCGGTTTGCGGTTGCCTGAAACGGCGCCGCGAGTCGCAACACACGCGCGATCACGAGGCCAGGCATTTCGCCTTTGTGTTCTCGAACGAACTCGAGACCGCGCCGCCATGCTTCGCGCTTTCGTTCGGGCTCGGTTCCGGCGAGCGGCGGATCGGACACGTACAGGCGTTCGTCGTCAAACTCCCACGACCCGTAATACCTGGGATCGGTCAGCACCACAGTATTGTTGGCTCCCCAGAAGGTGTAGCCGCCGACGAGCGTGGACACGGTCGGCGTTCCGATGACGTTCGCGTTACGAATCATCCACGGCGTCACGACCGTCAGCGCGGCAATCAGAATCAGAGCACATTGGCGCATCCCAAGCCGCGTGTGCCACTCGCGAATCAACGCGAATGCGACCAAGCCAATCGGGATGCACACGATGGCCATTGGCCTGATCAGATGCGCACAACCCCACGCGATTCCGGCCCAGATCGCATACTTCGGCGCGTTACCTTTTAGCGCGCTCAATGTAGCGGCACAGGCGATCGTCACCGCAAGAGCGAACGGGGTCTCGCTGAAAAAGTGCATCGCCAGATAAGCGTGTGGCGGGTACACGGCAAGCAACAGCGCCGCGAGCAGCCCGATGTGTGCCTGGCCCGCAGCGCGACCGAACGCGTACAACGCGGCGCACGTGAGTGAAGACAACATGCAGAACCACACGTGCGCGGCGAGGTACGAATGGCCAAATACGAGGTAGATCGGGACCAGCGTGAATGAGGTGCCGGGGCTCCGGCGTGCGGTCGGTTCCCCTGTTTCGAGGACGTAGCCGTCGCCGGAAACCGTTCTCCACGCCAGTCCTTCATAGTCGACGACGTCGAGTCCGCCCGCGTCTGCATCCGGAGGCGAGTCCAAGCCGACGAACCGCGACGTGAGCATCAGTCGGATTGTCAGCGCAAGCAGGACGATCGCGACCAGTGTGACTCGCTGATACGTCACATTGCCGACTCGATCAACAGTCGCGGCCCTGACCGCCCACATTCGCGCCATGTTTGTAAGAATACACGAGCGCACTTTCGATCCAATCCACGGACAACATCGTGGATCGAAGATCCCGTATCCTAACGGGCGATTTGGGGCGCTCGCTTTGCACCACGAACGGCCGAGCTGAGTTCATCAATTTCGACACACGACGGAGGCAGGATGCTTGAGGGTGAGATGCGCGTTTTGGTGACCGGCGGCGCCGGGTTTCTCGGCTCCCATTTGTGCGATCGGCTCGTTGCTGCGGGAATGGACGTCGTATGCGCAGACAATCTCTACACGGGAAGGCGCTCCAATATTCGCCACCTGCTCGACAGCACGAATTTTGAGTTCCTCCGGCATGACATCACGTTCCCGCTGTATGTCGAAGTGGACCAGATCTTCAATCTGGCGTGCCCGGCATCGCCTATCCACTATCAACGCGATCCGGTTCAGACCACGAAGACGAGCGTTCACGGCGCGATCAACATGCTCGGACTCGCGAAGCGAACCGGCGCTTGCATTTTTCAGGCGTCGACGAGCGAGGTCTACGGCGACCCGAGCATGCATCCGCAGCCCGAGGCCTACTGGGGCAACGTGAATCCGATTGGCCCGCGCTCGTGTTACGACGAGGGCAAGCGTTGCGCGGAGACGTTGTTTTTCGACTACTACCGGCAGTATCGGCTGCGAATCAAGGTCGCGCGCATCTTCAATACGTACGGTCCGCGCATGCACCCCAACGACGGTCGCGTCGTTTCCAACTTTGTCGTCCAGGCATTGAAAGGAGAGCCCATCACGATTTATGGCGACGGTTCGCACACGCGGTCCTTTTGTTATGTCGACGATCTGATCGATGCGTTCCTGTTGCTGATGCGGACGTCCGACGAGTTCACGGGGCCGATCAACCTCGGTAACGAAACCGAGTTCACCATTCTCGAGCTTGCGCAGGAAGTGATCGATCTGACGGGATCACGCTCGACGATCGTCTGGCAGCCGCTGCCGACGGACGATCCGAAGCAGCGCCGCCCGGACTCGACGCTCGCGAAACAGACGCTCGGTTGGTCGCCCAAAGTGCCGTTGCGTGAAGGACTCACGCGTACGATCGCGTACTTCGACGACCTGCTGACGGCAGCCGATCCGAAGGTCGCATGAGATGAACGTCATTCCTTCACCGTCGGGGAAACTGCTGTTGTCGATCGTCGTGCCGTGCTTCAACGAAGAACGGACGCTGGCGAAATGCATCGAACACGTGTTGCGCATCGCCGACGAACATCTGGCATTAGAGGTGATCATCGTCGACGACTGTTCGCGCGATACGAGCGTTCGAGTCGCCGAACAGCTGGCCGTCGGGAATCCGAGCGTTCATGTGGTCCGCCACGACGTCAACCAGGGCAAGGGTGCGGCACTACGCACGGGCTTTGAGCGCGCCACCGGCGATGTGGTCGCGGTTCAGGATGCCGACCTCGAGTACGACCCGCAGGACCTCAAGCGACTCCTGCAACCGTTTCGGGACGGCAAAGCGGACGTCGTGCTCGGCTCACGCTTCATGACGCGCGATTCGCATCGCGTGCTCTATTTCTGGCATTCCGTCGGCAACCGATTACTGACGCTGCTTTCGAACATCTTCACCGATCTGAACCTGTCGGACATGGAGTGCTGCTACAAACTCTTCGCGCGCGACGTCATCAAGGGTATTCGGATCGAAGAGAACCGATTTGGCGTGGAGCCCGAGCTCGTCGCGAAGATTGCGCATCGGCGCCTGCGAATCTACGAGATGGGCATTTCGTATTCCGGTCGCACGTATGAGGAAGGCAAGAAAATCGGTCTGCGTGACGCCTTCCGTGCGCTCTATTGCGTCGTTCGTTACAACGCGGACTCGGCGCCGGTGCCGCTGCAGTTCATGGTCTATCTGTTCATCGGCGGGATCTCGGCGATCGTCAACCTGATCGTGTTCCTGCTGTTGCTGCAGGTGACAGCTCAGGTCGTTGCGTCCGCGGCGGTGGCGTTTGTCATCGCAGCGGTGTGCAACTACGTGATCGGTGTGTGGTTGCTGTTTCGGCGCGGCGCAAAGTGGCGATCGGTGCCCGAAATGGCGGCATACGCGGCTGTCGTGGTGGTGGCGGGATGCGTCGACGTGCTGTCGACGAAGGCGCTGATCGCCGCGGGGCTGACTGCGGCGTCCGCAAAACTGATCGCAAGTGCGATCGCGCTGATCCTCAATTTTTCGGGACGCCGGTTCTTCGTGTTCCCCGGGCCGACCCGCCGCGACTGGTTGCCGTCACAACCGGAATGACCGCGTCGCGCGGCGTCACTCAGTAGGCGTACGCCAGACTCTGGCGTACCGACTCGACGTGGGCCCGCTTGACCGCAGCCTCGGCGATGAGACGTTCGATCTCGGCCTGCAGCCTGCCTTGTTCCTCCGCCAGCGATTTGGTGCGCTCGAGCAGGAACAAACGATCTGTTGTCGTTGTTTCCGGCGCGATCAGAGCGTCGACCGCGTACTGCATTTCGAGTTGCATCTGCCGGATACGCGCCGATCGCTGCTCGATCGCGTCCTCGACCTGGTTCAGCTCGCTCTGCGCGACGAATAGCGTGTGACCACTCGAATACGCCGCATGAAATTCGTTTTCGAGACCGGCGGGGCAGATGCGATTGTAGAGCCCGCCGCGCTGGCCCAGGTCGAAACCGTTTTCGGGCGTGCAGTAGTGCGCAATACCGGCGTCCCAACCCGCGGTGTATTGCGCGCGATCGGGGATGATGCCGTGTTCGACGCACGCATCGTCGTGTTGCAACAACCGTGACGTGGCGTATCCACTGCTGCCGTCGGCGTACCCGACGGTGTACCAGTTGTTGGCT
>CAYUMA010000003.1:0-4323 GCA_964445675.1 uncultured Pseudomonadales bacterium
GTCGAGGGTCTCGCCGCGTTTGCGACCCCGGCCGGTAACACAACGCGTGTCGCGTACGAGACGCTGCGCGACGAAATCTTAGGCGAACTTGCCGCCGCACTGCCGGTCGACGCGGTGTTGTTGAATCTGCATGGCGCAATGATCGAGGACGGCTATCCGGACGCCGAAGGCGACCTGCTGCGGCGCGTCTGCGAGAGCGTCGGGCCGCGCGCGTTCGTCGGCGTCGAACTCGATCTGCATTGCCATCTGACCGCGCAGAAGGTCGCGGCCGCGGATGCGATCGTCATCTACAAGGAATATCCGCACGTCGACGTGATCGAACGGGCCGAGGAACTGTTCGTGCTCGCGCAGCGCGCGCTCGCCGGCGAGATTCGACCTGTCATGGCGATGCACGACTGCCGGATGCTCGGCATCTTCCCGACCACGCGCGAACCGCTGCGCGGTTTCGTCGACCGTATGTCTGCACTCGAGGGCAACGCGGGGATCCTGTCCGTCTCACTGGCGCACGGCTTTCCGTGGGGCGATACACCGGAGGTCGGCATGCGGGTGCTCGTCGTCGCGGACGGCGATGGCGAACGTGCGAATACGCTGGCACGTCGTCTCGGCGAAGAGATCTGGGCGTTGCGCGAACAGATCACGCCGCCGTTCATGTCGATCGACGAAGCGGCGACCCGCGTCGCCGGCCACAACGCGGCGAAGCCGCTTGTGCTGGCGGACACCGCAGACAATCCCGGCATCGGCGCGAGCGGCGACTCGACGTTTCTGATCCGCCGCTTCATCGAGCGCAAGAACATGGGCATCGCCGTGTCGCCGTTCTGGGATCCGATCGCGACCGACCTCGCGCACGAAGCCGGTCTCGGTGCGACGCTCGACATCCGCCTCGGCGGCAAACTCGGTCCGGCGTCCGGCGCGCCGCTCGACCTGCGCGTCGTCGTCAAAGGGCTTGTCCGCGACGCGAGCCAGCGCTTCGGCAAGGCGAGCACCCCACTCGGCAACATGGCGTGGCTGCGCGCGGGACTGCCCGACGACGCTGACGCGCTCGACATCATCGTCAACGACTACCGCACGCAGGCGTTTTCGCCGGCGTGTTTTATGTCGGTCGGACTCGATCCGGCGACGAAGCGCGGACTCGTCGTCAAGTCGACGCAGCACTTTTATGCGGGCTTCGCGCCGATCGCTGAGGAGATCCTCTACGTATCGGCGCCCGGCAGCGGCGCGATGGACATGCGCGCATTGCGTTACAAGAACGTGTCGCGGCCGTTGTGGCCGAAGGTTGCCGATCCGCACGCGTGAAGTCTGATGGCGCTTGAATTGCCGGAATGCATCGGCGAGATTGCGTCGGCTGTTTCGAATCGTACGGAGAAACCATGAAGTCGCCCATCTGCGAAATGCTCGGCATCGAATTCCCCTTGGTCGCGTTTACGCACTGCCGCGATGTCGTCGTCGAGGTGTCGAAAGCCGGCGGCATGGGTGTGCTCGGGGCGGCCGGTTACGACGCGCAGTCGCTCGAAATCGAACTGTGCTGGATCGACGCGCACATCGGCGGCAAGCCCTACGGCGTGGATCTGATCGCGCCGACGAGCATGGCGGCGAGCGATGACGACACGTCCGAGAGCATGTTGTCGCGCGTGCCGCAGGAACATCGCGACTTCGCGCGCAACATCCTCGCGCAGCATCAGATCGACACGTCCGATCTGTACCAGAACCAACGCGCGGGCGGCGGCGGATTCCTGACCAGCACACGCGCCGCGAGCATCATCGACGTCGCGTTCGCGCATCCGATCAAATTGATCGCCAACGCGCTCGGCGTGCCGCCGCGCTACATGCTCGAGATGGGCAAAGCGCGGGGTGTGGCGGTGGCGGCGCTGGTCGGCGCGAAGGAACACGCGGTCAAACAGGTCGAAGCCGGGGTCGATATTCTCGTCGTCGCGGGCACCGAGGCAGGCGGTCATTGCGGCGAGGTCAGCACGCTGGTGCTCGTGCCGGAGGTCTGCGACGCGGTGAAGCACAGCAATGTCGCGGTGCTCGCGGCGGGCGGCATCGTGACAGGCCGGCAGATGGCCGCGTGTATGGCGATGGGCGCGCACGGGGCGTGGACCGGCTCGATGTGGCTCACGACGAAAGAAGCAGAGACGCCGCCGGTCATCAAGGAGAAGTACATCCAGGCGTCGTCGCGGCAGACGGTGCGATCGAAGTACCGCACAGGGAAGTATTCGCGGCAGCTGCGCTCAGCGTGGACCGATGCGTGGGAGTCCGAGGACGCGCCCGAGGCGTTGCCGATGCCCCTCATGTCGCTCGTCAGCGAGCCGGCATTGGCAAAGGTCGCGAAGCTCGCCGAGAGCGGCCACCCCGGCGCGCGCCAACTCGCCACGTTCTTCGTCGGGCAGGGCGTCGGGTTGATGAACAGCATTCAGGACACCCGCACCGTCGTGCGCGAGTTCATGGAGGACTACCTCGCCGCGGTCGAGCGCCTATCGGGGACGCTGGACGACTGATCCCGCGTCAGTAGTCCTCGTCGAGCAACGGAAACCCGCTCAAGACGTGGGGTTGCGCCACTGACTGCGCCGGTACAACACAATCCGGGCTGAGCTGATCGATCGACGCCAATCCCATCAGCGCGAGGTTGATCTGCATTTCGTTTTCGAGAATCTCGAGCATTCGCACGACCGCATCGACGCCGCCGGCCGCCATCGCCAGGCCCTCGAGGCGACCGATACCCACCGCGTCCGCGCCGAGCGCGAGCGCCTTGAGCACGTCCGTGCCGCGCAGAATGCCGCCGTCGACGACGATCTTCGCGCGGCCGCCGACGGCGCGGACGACTTCCGGCAGCATGTCGAGCGTCGCGCGACCTTGATCGAGTTGGCGGCCACCGTGGTTGGACACGTAGACCACGTCGACGCCGCTCTTCGCCGCGATCTCGGCGTCCTCACCGCACGCGATGCCTTTCAGCACGAGCGGAATCCGGAAGCGGTCCTTGATCCGCTTGACGAGATCCCAGCTGAACGACGGTTGCAGCGTCGCGTTGGATTGTGGCGTCATCGCCGCCGCGAGCCGGCGTCCCGACAGCGGCACGTAACGTTTCAACAGGTCGCGCTCGCGTCGGCTGTACACCTGGGTATCCACCGTCAGGCACAACGCGTCGTAGCCGGCGGCCTGGGTGCGCTCGATGATATCCATCATCCACGCCTCGTCGCCGTGCACGTAGAGCTGATAGATCTTCGTGCCGGTGCTTTCGCGCGCGACGGTCTCGAAATCAGGCGAGCACGCGGAACTGAGAATCTGAATGACGCCGAACCTCTCGGCCGCGCGCGCGGTCGACAGCCCGCCGCCGGGCTCGAATACCTGCACCGATCCGATCGGCGCGAGCAACACAGGAATGCGCTGCTCGAACCCGAGCAGGCTGCGCCGCGTGTGTACGTGCGCGACGTCGTGCAGCAGCACGCGGGCTTTCAGCGCCAGCCGCTCGAACGCGAGCCGATTGCGCTTCAACGACGTCTCGGTCTCGGCGGCGCCGACGAGATAGTCCCAGTCGCCGCGCGCGAGCCGCACGCGCGCCCGTTTGACGATCTCCTGCAGCGTGACGAATTCCGTCGCCATGTGAATGCCTCAAGTGGTGTCCAGCATCCAGTGTAGCGATACTCCGCGCAGAGACTATCCGCGAATACGCTTGGAGCTGCCGATGACCATCCACGTGCTGTGGCCGATGATTCGTTGGCGAGACAATCTGCAGATCGAGACGCAAGCCCTCGGCAACGGGGTGACGCCACACTTTTGCCACAGTGTCGGCGACGTCACCGACGAGCAGTGGGCGCAAGCGGACGGCATCGTCGGCGGCCCGGATCTGGCGGATGACCTCATCGCAAAGATGCCGCGCTGTCGCATCCACGTCCGCCCGGCTGTCGGCTTCGACAACGTCGACATCGCGCGCTGGGCCCGGCACGGCATTCCGGTGTGCAACACACCCGACTACGGCACGATGGAGGTGGCCGATCACGCAATTGCGCTGATGCTCGCGTTGATGAAGAGCATTGCGTTTCACGACGAGCGGCTGCGGGAAGATCCGCGCGGCAACTGGATGCCGGCGCTGAATCCGTTCGGCAAACGGCTGTCGATCTGCACGTTCGGCATCGTCGGCCTCGGCCGGATCGGCACCGCGACCGCGCTGCGCGCGAAAGCGTTCGGAATGAACGTCGTGTTTTACGATCCGTACAAGCCCAACGGCTCGGATCTCGCGCTCGGAATCCGGCGCGCCGAAACACTGACCGAGTTGTTTGCGCAATGCGACGTCGTGAGTCTGCACGCGCCATCCTCCGACGAAACACG
>CAYUMA010000004.1:0-3005 GCA_964445675.1 uncultured Pseudomonadales bacterium
GGGCCGGATGTGGATTTTGGTGCGCCGACAATGCTGCTGCACACGAAGTCGCACCGTCAGCTGCTCGTCGGCGGACAGAAATCCGCTGACGTTCACGCGATGGATCCTGACACCGGTACGCCGGTGTGGACCCGGAAGCTGGGACGCGGCGGCATCATCGGCGGCGTGCACTGGGGCATGGCCGCCAACGAAGCGCTCGGACTTCTTTACGTGCCGATCAGCGACATAGAGGTCAAGGGATTTCCCGCACCGGGTACAGCCGCGCCGGGACTTTATGCACTGGATGTGGAGACCGGCGATCAACGCTGGCGGTATACGCGGGAGTCACGCTGTGCCGACGAAGAATGCGTGTTCGGATTGTCGTCGGCGATCATTGCGGCCAACGACATCGTGGTCACCGGCAGCATCGATGGATTTCTGGAGGTCGTTGCCGCCGACACCGGGACGCTGCTGTGGTCCTACGATGCGTGGCGCGACTATTCGGCGGTGAATGGCGTCGCAACCAGCGGCGGCGCGTTCGATGCGCACGGTCCGATGCTCGCCGACGATCTGCTGGTCGTGACGTCGGGCTACGGTTATGTCGGGCGCCAACGCGCCGGCAATGCGCTACTGGTGTTTCAAGTCGGCGCGGAACAATGAGCGACGGATTGTTTCTGGCGGGGCGCCTGCGTCGGCTCGTTGCCACGCTGATCGACGCCGTGCTGGTGCCGTCGCTCACATTGGTGCTGGTCATGATCACCGGTGTCGTCGAAGACGCTGAAGACTACGTCGACAATGGCTGGATGGTGTGGGTGCTGTTGTTGGCAGTGGTGAGCTATCTGCTACTCAACGGCTACGGCCTCTGGCGACGCGGCCAGACATTGGGCAAGCAGGTGATGGGGGTGGCCATCGTACCCGCGACCGGGGGAAGTGATGGTCAATACGGCCGCACGCCGGCACCGCTGTGGAAGCTGATCTGTGTGCGCGCGTTGTTTTTTCCGCTGCTGTTCCTGTCGGTGGTGCCGTGGATTGCCGCGCTGCCGATCATCGATCAGCTGCTGATCTTCTTGAAGCCCAGGCGTTGTTTGCACGATCTTGTTTCCGGAACAGTCGTCGTTCGGCTGAGTGCCCGGTAGTTACATCCACGTTCAAATCAAGCGTCAGACAAAACTCATGAGAATTCTGTTCATCGTCGTGCTGGTCGTGAATCTGCTGACGGAAGCGCTGGCGGCGGCGACCTTGATCGGCGGGCCGGAAGGCATTGCCGCAGCAGGCAAGGGCGGCATGTGGTCGATGCACTACGGCTTCGCTGCGATCGCGATCGCGAGCGCATCACTGTGGGTCTGGCCGTATCGAAACAACCTGAAGGCGGTGACTGCGGTGCTCGGCGTCTTGACCACCTTTCACACCGGTCTGTTCGTCTCGTTGACGCTTGCCGGTGACCAGCAGGCCGGCCAGATCATTCACGGTGTCATGGCGGTGCTGTGTATCGTGCTGTTCACGCAGCGCGCGAAGTGGTGTGAATGATTGCGCGGCTCTGATCATCGATTCCAACGCCGTGAGCGCAGGTAGACTCCTGCTTCCGAGTATCGAGGGTTCCGTTGATGCCGTACGCCCATCGCTCCGACATTCACGACGCCGATACGCACATGATGGAACGGCCCGATTGGATCGCGGAATTCGCAGATCCCGATGTGCGGCCGCACCTTGCCCCGTTCGTTGGCGGGCGTGCCGAGCCGCTCGCGGTGATCGACGATGCGCTGAAACGATTCGCGGCACGGCGCACTGACGCGAAGCTCGCGGCCGCCGCCGCCGACGAGTTCATGTCGATGCGGTTCAAGGGCTGGCACGGACTTGGCGCGTTCGATGCCGCCGAGCGCGTGCGCGCGAACGACCTGCTGGGCTTTCGGGCTCAGCTCGTGTTCCCGACGAGCGCGTTCAATCAGGTGATCGGGACCAACGATCGGCGTGTGCTGATTGGCGGCGTCCGGGCGCTCAATCGCGGGCTCGAGGCGTTCTGCGGCGCCGATGCGCGCATGTTCGGAACAGCCTATGTGCCGCTCGGTACCGGACCCGAGATGGCACGGACGATTCTCGAGGAAGTGATCGCCGCGGGCTTTCGTGTGGTACTGATCGACACCGTTGCGCCGCGCGACGGCCTGTCGTTCACGCACCGGGATTACGACGGCGTGTGGGCACGCATCGAGGACAGCGGGCTCGCGGTCGCGCTGCACGTGGGCGCCAACGGCGGCTGGTTCAATCCGGTGCCTGCGCCGTTCTACGCCAACGGCCGCACACTACCGCCGCACGCAGAAGGCGACGCGCCGCGCGATGCGCTCGCCTACATGAGCATCCACCACGAGGCACAGCTGTTCCTCGCGGCGATGATTTTCGACGGCGTACTCGAACGGTTTACGCGCCTGCGCATTGGCGTGGTGGAAATGGGCGCTTCGTGGATCGTGTCGTGGATGAAGCACCTGGATCAGGCGTTCCGAGCGTTCCGCCGGCTGCAGGATCTGTCGCACGTCAAACTGCAGCCGTCCGAATACGTGCAGCGCCAGATCAAAGTGACGCCGTTCGCGGGAGAGGATATCGGCTGGCTGTTGGCGTCAGGCGCAGAGGATCTGCTGATGTTCGCGTCGGACTACCCACATCACGAAGGCACCGACGATCCGATCGGGCGTTTCGAGCGGACGATGAGCGGCGTCGGCGAGGCGCAACGCAAGAAGTTCTACGCGACGAATTTCCAGGCGTTCTTGTCGATGAGCTGAGCGGCGCGATGGACGAGGCCCTGCGGCACGTCTTGAACGAGCCAATTCGGCCTCGCTCCGGATAGTTTGTCTCAGGTATCGTGGCGACAAGTCGACGTTGTCGGGAAAGCGAGCACATTCATGGCCGTACCACACGAGTTCACGTCGGAAGCAATCGCCGCGGCGTCGGTCGATGCACGCGCGCCGTACAAGGCGTTTCACACGTCGGGTGAACCCTACCGTTCGCTGATTCGCAACAACCCGTGGACGCGCGTG
>CAYUMA010000005.1:0-4976 GCA_964445675.1 uncultured Pseudomonadales bacterium
CGAACTCAAGGCGCGCCAACAACCCGACGAAGCGGCGGTGCCGTGGAAAGACGGCGACTACGAGTACCAGTGGCGCTACGCCAACGACGCACAATATCGAATCTGGCAGCGCTGGCCGGTCGGTAAACCTGACGAAATCCAGACGATCCTCGATGAGCCGGCGCTCGCCGCCGGACTCGACTACTTCGCGCTCGGCGGTCTCGACATCAGCCCCGACGGGCGGTACCTCGCATATGCGACCGACACCGACGGCTCCGAGCGTTTCACGGTGCGCATCAAGGATCTCAACACCGGCGAACTGCTGCCCGATACGCTGACGGGTACCAGCGGCGGCGCGGTGTGGGCCAACGACAACGCGACGCTGTTCTACGTCGAGCTGACCGAGAACTGGCGACCTTATCTCGTCAAGTCGCATCGATTGGGGCAGGACGTGGCCAGCGACCGTCGCATCTACGAAGAGTCGGGCGGCACGTTCTTCGTGAGCGTCGACAAGACGCAGTCCGAGGCGTACTTGCTGATCGGCACCGGTGACCACGTCACGAACGAAGTGCGGTTCATCCCGGCGGATGCGCCCGACACACCGCCGCGCCTGATTGCCCCTCGCCGCGCGAAACACGAATACGACGTCGACCACCACGGCGAGTTTTTCTACATACGCACCAACGATACCCACAAGAACTTCCGGCTCGTGCGCGCGCCGATCACCGATCCGTCGCAGGCAAACTGGGAGACCGTGATCGAGGGCAGCGATCGGGACTATCTGACGGGCCTCGATTGTTTCGCGGATTTCTTCGTGCTCGAAGAGCGCATCGACGGTCTCGACCAGATCCGCATTCGCGACTACGCCGGACACGAACACACGGTCGCGTTTCCGGAGGCGTCCTACGACGCCGGCTTAAGCACCAACGCCGAGTATGTGACGAACGTGCTGCGGCTCGGCTATGACTCGATGGTCACGCCGCAGACCGTCTACGACTACGATCTCGCGACGCGTACGCTGATCACGCGCAAAGTACGCGAGGTGCCGTCGGGATACGACGCGAGTCAGTACACGACCGAGCGGCTGATGGCGCCGGCGCGCGACGGCGCGCGCATTCCCATATCGATCGTGTATCGCAAGGACTTCAAGCGCGACGGCACTCAACCGCTCTATCTATATGGCTACGGCGCGTATGGCCTCGCGATGTCGCCGAATTTCTCGAGCGCCCGGTTGTCGCTGCTGGATCGCGGTTTTGCGTACGCGATCGCGCACGTGCGCGGGGGCGACGAACTGGGCTACGGTTGGTACGAAGCCGGCAAGCTCGAGCAGCGCACCAACACGTTTTACGATTTCATCGACGCGGCGGAGTTCCTGCGCCAACAGCACTACACAGCCGCAGGGCGGATCGTCGCGGCCGGCGGCAGCGCGGGCGGAACACTGACGGGGGCGGTCGCAAACGAGGCGCCGCAGTTGTGGGGCGCGGTGATCTCGCACGTGCCCTTTGTCGACGTGCTGAACACAATTCTCGACGAGACGTTGCCGCTGACGGAGATCGAGTGGCCGGAATGGGGCAATCCGATCACGGATAAGGCGGCATTCGAATTCATCCGCTCGTACTCGCCGTACGATCAGATCAAGCACCAGGCTTATCCGCCGATCCTGGTCACCGCGGGTTTGAACGATCCGAGGGTCACGTATTGGGAAGCCGCAAAATATGTCGCCAAGCTTCGATCGTTGAAGACCGATGCGAATCCGTTGCTGCTCAAGACCAATATGGGCGCGGGCCACCAGGGCAAATCGGGGCGCTACGATTCACTGCGCGAAGTCGCCGAGGAATACGCGTTCGTGCTGACGCTGCTCAGCGCACCAGCCGACAAAGGGACTGGTGCTAACGCACCAGTCGGGGAACGGAGCGCGGCACATCCGCTTTCTGCGATTCGCGCAGACGCCGGCGGATGATGTTCTGGACGATGTTGATCGTGGTCCAGTCGTGTTCGACCGGATGGCCGCAGCCGTCGCAGTTCATCGGCGCGACGTCGATGACCTTGGTCAGCAGTTCGCTGTACGGCAACCGCACGACATGCTTGCAGCCGCCACATTCGAGTCCCACTGTCGGATCCAAACCTACGTAGTCCATTGCGCGCCTCCTTCGTCCAATTGCGACGCGGGGTGTCAGCCTGAGGACCACAATCTCCTCACATTCCCGCGGTTCCTGGACGAGGTGCGAAAGGCGTGCCAGGTGGGGGTGGTGCAGGTTCGGAGCGCCGGACTCGCTCTAGCCATCCATCGGCGCTCGACCACGCGCCATCCCTCATCGGGTATGGGCGAAGCGCTCACCTCTTTGAGGCGCTCGTTGGAACGACAGCGGCGCGTGACGGTCCGGCGCATCGAACCCGCGCCACCATGCGTGAGGGTGGCTATCGACGCGTCGTGCCTGGTTACGCGCGAGCGATTTGAGACGACCGCGTTGCGGCGTGAAGTGCGTCACGAAATTCGGGGGCGGCGATCGCGATCAACGCATCGACCCGTGCGGCTTCCGAGGCATGCTTGAGGCTTGCAATGCCGAACTCGGTGACGACGAGGTCGACGTCGGTGCGCAGCGCCGTGACCAGTTCGACGCGCGGGACAATGCGCGAAACGCTGCCGCCGCGCGCGGTCGCGGTCATCGCAACGATCGAGCGGCCGCCCGGCGACGCTTTCGCCGCGCGCATGAAGTCGACCGAACCGCCGGTACCGGATATCTGCTTACCCGCGACGCGCTCCGCGTTGACCTGGCCGAACAGATCGACTTCGACCGCCGAGTTGATTGACACAAACCCAGCAATTTCGCCGATCGCGCGCACCTCGTGCGTATGATCCGCGCCTCGGAACACGACGTCGCGGCGCTGCGCCAACCACTCGAGTAGTGCGGAGGAACCCAGCGCCATTCCGGTCACGTGCAAACCGCGATCGATTTTTTTCATCCGTCCCGTGATCACGCCGCTGTCGATCAATGCCATGCCACCATCGTCGATCAGACCCGAATGCAGCCCCAGATCGTTCTTGTTGGCGAGCGCGGCGAGAATCGCTGCCGGAATAGCGCCAATACCGGTTTGAATACAGTCGCCGTCGGCGACGAGTTCGGCCACGCGACGCCCGATCTCCTGCGCCACTGCATCGGGCGGGGTTGCTGGAAACTGCGGCAGCGGACGATGTGTGCGCACCAATGCGTCGAAACGTTCCTCCGGCACCAGCGGGCATCCTGCGGGTGCGACGAAGCCATCGTTGACCTCCGCAATCAGGTAGCGCGCGTTCGCCATCGCGGCGGCGGCAAAATCGACATTGGGACCCAACCGCAGCCGCCCGTCGCGGTCGTACGCGGCTTGCAGCATCACGACGTCGAAACTCTGGCCGGCAATGTACGCATACACCGCCCGCATCTGCATCGGCAGGAAGGCGACGCGCCCCTCTGCGTGTCCGTTTGACAACGTCGGCGACATGAAGAAGCACTCGAGACGCGTGTCCGGGTGCAGCGCAGTCAGATCGCGATTGTTGAGTCCCGCGAGCGGGAACTGAACGAATGTGACGCCGGCGGCCGACTGCGGCTCGCAGGCGATTGCGTCGAGCA
This sequence comes from uncultured Pseudomonadales bacterium, assembly GCA_964445675.1. Classification (GTDB taxonomy): domain Bacteria; phylum Pseudomonadota; class Gammaproteobacteria; order Pseudomonadales; family Azotimanducaceae; genus DATJGR01. Next base: position 3,588 of record CAYUMA010000005.1, read on the forward strand.
GTCCGGTGGGTTCATTGGATGAACCGCCGACGTAGACGCGCATGCCCCGGCGCAACAGCTCCGGCACCGCTGACGCCTCTATCCAAGTGCCCGTCATGGCGCGCACACGTCCGTTGTCAGGAGAGAAAAAACGAGTATCCATGGCGGCATGGCTTTGCGCTAGAGTTGAGGACCGTCGCTGGAAGGGCCGAACAAATGAACATCAACAAATTGATCGAACGCGTCAAAGCGATTCTGCTGACGCCGAGAACGGAGTGGCCGGTCATCGCGACGGAGTCGACGACGGTCGCCGATCTTTATCTGAACTACATCGTCGTGGTTGCCGCGATCCCGGCGATTTTCGGTTTTGTCAAAGGCAGTTTGATCGGCATCGATCTGCCGATGATCGGCACGATGCGGGTCGGCATCGGCGCCGGCATCAGCGGGATGCTGCTCGGCTACGCGCTGAGTCTCGTGCAAGTCTACGTGATTGCGCTGATCGTCGACGCGCTCGCACCGACGTTCGGCGGAAAGAAAAATCAGCTGCAGGCACTCAAACTCGCCGCCTACGCGTTTACGGCCGCGTGGGTCGCGAGCATCCTGCAGATCGTGCCGTGGATCGGCGCGCTGCTCGCGCTGGCCGGCGCCGTCTACAGCATCTATCTGCTGAATCTCGGCCTCCCATCGATGATGCAGTGTCCACCCGATAAATCCGTCGGCTACACCGCCGTCACCGTCATCATCTCGATCGTGCTCAGCATCGTGATCGGGGTGGTCGTCGGCTCGATCACCGGCGCCACCTCGCCCGGCCAGATCGGCAGTTCCGATGTCGAGTTCGACAAGGACAGTCCGCTCGGCAACCTCGAGGACTGGTCGAAGAAGATGGAGCAGGCGAGCAAACAAGTCGAAGCGGCCAGTGAATCGGGCGACGCCGAAGCACAGACCCAGGCAATCGGCGCGATGATCGGTACCGCCATCGGCGGCGGCGACAAAGTCGAGGCGTTGGCGCCGGATCAGCTGAAGCTGTTCCTCCCCAACACGCTCGCCGACCTGCCGCGCACGGACATGTCGGTCGAACGCAATGGCGCGATGGGTATGCAGATCTCCGAAGCCCACGCGACGTTCCGCGATGAGGGCGGGCGCACGCTGCAACTCGAGATCACCGACACCGGTTCGGCGAAGGGTCTGATGGCGCTGGCGGGACTCGCGTCGGTGGAAGAAGACAAACAAACCAACAGCGGCTTCAGCAAAACCTACAAAGATGACGACGGCCGTATTGTCCACGAGGAGTGGGACAACGGCGGCCGCGGCGAATATTCGGTCGTTGTCGGCGATCGTTTCACCGTCAAAGTATCCGGCGACGCGGAGGAGTTCGATCAACTCAAAGCCGCGCTGAACGAAGTCAACCTC
>CAYUMA010000006.1:0-1678 GCA_964445675.1 uncultured Pseudomonadales bacterium
ACGAATGGGGACTCGTGAACCGCGTCGTCGAACCGGACGAATTACTGCCGACCTGCAAAGCGCTCGCGCGCGACATCCTGACGACCGATCCCGCGACGCGTAACGAGATCCGCCGCATCATGGACCAGGGTTGGCACGCGACGCTCGGCGAAGGCATGGCGATCGAACTCGACGCCAATCGCGCGCACGCGAAGCGCGAACTGACGCCCGAAAAAGTGGCGGCGCGACGCAAGGGTATTCAAGAGCGGGGCCGGGATCAGAATCGTTAGAGGTAAACACGTGTAGCCTGGGACCCCGGACCTGCGGCTAGACGAGCGAGGTGCCAGTTGAGGCCGCGGTGCTCACTACGATCGGGTTCACCGCGTAGTAAATCAGCGCTCCGCTCATCTGCCCCGCAACGCGGTCGCACCTGCTTTGTCCGAGTCCACCAACGCCGCGGCGAGCTCCACGAACCCTGCAGCAATCGTGCTCCAACTCGCGGAACGCGCGGCGGTGATCGCATCCGCCGACAACGATCTGTACAGCGACGCATCGCCGATGAGAGTGCGCAGCGCAACGACCAGCGCGCCGACGGTCGCCTCCATCGCGATCGCTCCGCCGCCGGCGGCGAGTTGCTCGACGATGCCAGGCTCGGGGAACGCAACCACCGGCAGACCGGCTGCCTGCGCGATGCCGACGACGCCGGATTGGCTCGCCTGCAGATACGGCAGTACGCAGATATCGACGCGACGGAATACTTCGACGATTTCCGCGTCGGCGATCCAGCGGTTGTCGACTCGCACGTTCTTCAGACGTGCCAGCGCCCCCGCGTACGGCGCGAGATCGCCGTCGCCGCAGATCTCGAGCGCCACGGCGGCGTCCTCGCTCTGTAGCCGCTCGACCGCCGCAAGCAACTCGCCGAGACCTTTGTGAGCGGCGATGCGGCCGAAGAACAGCAGGCGCACCGGACGACTCGCGTCGAGCTGGCGCGGTTCGTGCTGCGCGTGATACGCAAACACGCCGTGCGGAATCACGCGCGTCGACAGTTCGCCATGGAGCGCCGCAACGCGCGACGCCGTCGCGAGTGTCAACGCGACGCGCGCGTCCGAGTGGCGCACACAATCGCCGATCGCAAATCGCATCAAGGCAGCAGCCGCGACCGGATCGCCGGGATGCGGCTCCGGCTCGTGCACGACGCTGATCACGCGTGCGCCGCTGCTACGCGCCGCGCGCACGATCAGCGGGCTCCACGGGTGGATCATGCCCATGATCAGCACGTCGATGCGTTCGCGCCGCACCCACGCACGGACACGACCGTATTCACTCCAGCCGCGCGCGATGGTCGCGGCGACAAAGCCGACCGTTGTTCGATACGTCGAAATCGTCAGCTCCGGCGTCTCCAGCAGCTCGAACTCGGCCCGCAGACTGGCGTCACGCCCGAGCACCAGGCGCAGTTCGACGCCCGACGCTTGCGTTAAGGCGCGGGCGAGTTCCAGCGTGTAGCGTTCGCCTCCGCCGCGCCGCCCAAGAAACGTGAGCGCGATTCTCACCCGTGTGGCTCCATCGCCCGATGGTAAGCCGCGACGTACGCCGCGCCGACCGCAGCAGCCAAGTAGCGCCGCGCCCAATGCCGCGCATCGCTGCGTAGTGCGTCACCGGATTCGAGCAGCGTCCTGAAGCCATCGGCGAGCGCCTCCGG
>CAYUMA010000007.1:0-4223 GCA_964445675.1 uncultured Pseudomonadales bacterium
GACGCCGTGCCGGTCCTGGCGGTAGATACCGTGGGTAAGGCGCCGCAAACGACCATCAATCCGATACCGATAAACCCAGACCTTGCGACCGCTAACGAACGCATCGTAGGCATACCGAATGACCAATGAAATCATTGGTAGAATACACGTTGAGGGAGAGGAAGAGAAGGCGGATCAAGAGCTTGGAGTTGGTCGGGACGGCAGGATTTGAACCTGCGACCACTTGACCCCCAGTCAAGTGCGCTACCAGACTGCGCTACGCCCCGTTTGAAGGCCGCGAATGATACCGAACGGATTGGTGTGCGCCTACACGGGCTCGCAACACGTCATAACGAACGCGTGCGGCTAGACCTTCAACACCCGCAAGACATCCTCGAGTTCCGAAATCATCTGCTTGATCAACAGCCGGAACTGCGTCTGATCCTGCTTCCCGTCGTCACCCTCGAGCCGTTGGCGCGCGCCGCCAATCGTAAAACCCTGGTCGTACAACAACGAGCGGATCTGCCGGATGACGATCACGTCCTGACGCTGGTAGTAGCGGCGGTTGCCGCGGCGCTTGACGGGTTTGAGCTGCGGAAACTCCTGCTCCCAATAGCGCAGCACGTGCGGCTTCACGTCGCACAGCTGGCTCACTTCACCGATCGTGAAATAGCGTTTGCCGGGGATCGGCGGGAGTTCGCTATTCTGGCCGGGGTCCAGCATATGCCTCTACTCTCGCCTTGAGTTTTTGTCCCGGTCGAAACGTCACGACGCGACGCGCAGTGATTGGAATTTCTTCGCCGGTCTTCGGATTGCGTCCGGGCCGCTGGCCCTTGTCGCGCAGGTCGAAGTTGCCAAAACCAGACAGCTTGACCTGCTCGTTGCGCTCGAGCGACGCGCGCACTTCCTCGAAGAACAACTCGACCACTTCTTTCGCCTCACGCTTGTTGAGGCCCAATTCCTCAAACAGCCGATCGGCCATCTGGGCTTTTGTCAGCGCGTTCATTCCAACGGCTCCTTGAATTTCGTGGCTCCCGTCACGCTGCTCAGCGTCGACGTGCTCCGAGATCCCTTTCGAGCGCGCTGACAACGGCTTCCATCCCAGTGTTGATATCAGTGTCGGTGAGCGTGCGTGAATGATCTTGCAACGTCAAGCCTACGGCGACGCTTTTTTTATTAGAATCAATACCTTCCCCCTGATACACGTCAAATAGTGTGAAGTCCCTTAGGGTGCTCCCCAGCGCCCGCTCCACACACGCGCGCACAGTCGCTGCCGAAACCTCGATGCCGAGTTCCAACGACAGGTCGCGGCGGACGCTCGGGTAGCGCGAAATCGCCGCATGCGTCGGCTGCCGACTCGCGCCGACCTGTACCGCATCGAGTTCGAACAGGAACACGCCACCTCTTATCCCGAGCCGCTGTTCGAGTTCTGGATGCAGTCGCCCAAGGCGCCCCAATCTGATGTCGTCGCTCCAGATGCTCGCCGACTGTCCGGGATGCAGCACCGGATCCTGTAGCGGCTGATACCGCACCGCGCGATGACCGCTGTGTTCGAGCACGCGTTCGACGTCGCCCTTGAGGTCGAAGAAATCGACTCCCGCGCTGTTGTCGTTCGTCCAGTTTTCCGGCAGCCGCGAACCCCACAACAAACCACCGAGCAGAACCGGTTGCGTGAGTTCAGCGTCCTTGCGTTCGCCGCCGTGAAAGCAGCGACCGAGTTCAAACAAGCGCACGCGCGCCTGTTGTCGACTGACGTTCGCCAGCAGCGTCTTCAACAAGCCGGGAAACAACGTCGTACGCATGACCGACATGTCCTGCGACATCGGATTCGTCAGCGTGACGGCCGCGGCGCCCGGGTCGAGCAAATCGGCCAGCGTCGGATCGATGAAGCTGTACGTCACGGCTTCCTGATAACCGAGATCCGCGAGCAAGCGCTTCAGTGCAGCGCGCGGCGTGACGTCGACCGGAATGCGGCCGAGCTCGATGCGCGCCAACGGCATCCGCACCGGGATTCGGTCGTAACCGCGCACGCGACACACTTCCTCGATCAGATCCACCTCGCGCTCGATGTCGAACCGGTGGCTCGGCACGCTGATGGACCAGACGACGTCGTCGCCGCGTTCGCGCTTCGGTTGAAATTCCAATCGCGCGAACGTATCGGCAACCTCGTCCACATCGGTCGCCTCACCAACGTAAAGATCGAGGCGCGAACGGCGCAGCGTTACCGTGCGCGGTTGCGGTAAGTGAGCAATCGAAGTGACATCGGTGACCGGCCCCGCAACGCCACCGACGATGTCGAGCAACAGCGCGGTCGCGCGCTCCATCGTCGCGAATTGCAAGCCGTGGTCCACCCCTCGCTCGAATCGTTGGGATGCATCGGTTTGTAGACCATAACGTCGCCCCGTGCCGGCGATCGCCGCGACCGAAAAAAACGCGCATTCAAGGAACACGTCTTTTGTCGCCGCACCGATCCCGCTGCGATCGCCGCCCATCACTCCGGCCATCGCAACCGGGCCCGAAGCATCGGTGATCAACAGCGTGTCGCCATCGAGCGTCACCTCCTTCGCATCGAGCAACAGCAGCTTTTCGCCGGCGCGTGCCTTGCGCACGACGATTTCCTTTTGCAGCACCGCGAGATCGAACGCGTGCAGCGGCTGGCCGAGCTCGAGCATCACGTAGTTCGTCACGTCAACGACCGGATCGATGGACCGCAAGCCGGCGCGGCGCAGGCGCTCGACCATCCAGGTCGGCGTCGGCGCGGCGAGGTCGATGCCGCGAATCACGCGACCGAGGTAGCGCGGGCACGCCGCCGGGTCTTCGACGCGCACCGGGAAGGTCGCGGTATTCGCGGCCGCCACCGGCGCGCAATCCGTTTGGCCAACCTCGGTTTGAAACAGCACGCCGGTCTCACGCGCGATGCCACGCAGGCTGAGACAATCGCCACGATTCGGCGTCAGCTCGATGTCGATTGCGACATCATCCAGCACCAGCGCGTCCCGCAACGCATCACCCGGTCGATACTCGCCGTGCAACTCCAAGATGCCGTCGGCGTCATCGCCGATACCGAGCTCGGTGGCGCTGCACAACATCCCGTTCGACTCCACGCCACGCAACGTCGAACGCTCGATTTTCACGGCGCCCGGCAGCTCGGCGCCAGGCCGCGCGAACGCGACCAGCAATCCCGCCGCGACATTCGGCGCACCGCAGACCACTTGATACTCGGCAGCGCCGTCCCACACCTGGCATATGGACAGCTTCACGGCATCGGGATGCGGTTTTACCGCGCGCACCGTTGCTACGACCACACCGCTGAACGCGCCGGCGACCGGTTCGACCGATTCGATCTTCAATCCCGCCATCGTCAAGCGCCGAACGAACTCGGCGGTGCCGCCGGCAGGAGTCACAAATTCGCGCAGCCAGGCTTCACTGATTTTCATCTGTGCCTTCTTCCTTCCGATTGATCAGTTGAACTGTTCGAGAAAACGCAGGTCGTTCTCGAAGAACAGCCGCAGATCATCGACGCGATAAAACAACATCGCCAAACGGTCGACGCCAAAACCAAACGCGAATCCGGTATAGCGCTCCGGATCGATGCCGGACATCTCCAGCACATTCGGATGCACCATGCCGCAGCCCATGACCTCGAGCCAACCGCTGTTGCCGCACGACCTGCAGCCGGCGCCGGAGCAGTGCACACACTCGACGTCGACTTCTGCCGACGGTTCCGTGAAGGGGAAGTAAGACGGTCGGAAGCGAACGCCGAGCGGCTTTTCGAAGAAGCGCTGCAGGAATTCGATGACGGTGCCCTTCAAGTCCGCAAAACTGATCCCCTCGTCGATCACGAGACCTTCGAGTTGATGAAACATCGGGCTGTGCGTCGCATCGTAGTCGCGCCGGTACACGCGCCCGGGACAAACGATGCGGATCGGTGGTTGCTGGCTCTCCATAACACGCACCTGCACCGGCGACGTGTGCGTACGCAGCACCAGATCGTTGCTCAAATAGAAGGTGTCGTGCATCGCCCGCGCCGGATGATGCGCGGGAATATTCAGTGCCGCGAAATTGTGATAGTCGTCCTCGATCTCCGGGCCGTCGACGACGCCATAACCGGCGGCCGCGAAAATCTGCTCGACGCGTTCGAGCGCCTGACTCACTGGATGCAGTCCACCCCCCGATTGCCGACGTCCTGGCAACGTGACATCGAGCGTCTCGGTCCGCAGCGCCGCGTGGAGTTGCTCCGAGCG
>CAYUMA010000008.1:0-4015 GCA_964445675.1 uncultured Pseudomonadales bacterium
CGGCGCAGACGAAGATCGTCGACAACCATCGCAAGGCGACGACTTAGCGATGATGTAGGAGCGGTCTCCAGACCGCGATCGGCACGCCGATTCGAGATCGCGATCTGGAGATCGCTCCTATCGATGAGAATCAATCGGCGACAGCGCTCGACAACCCAGCGAGGATTTTCTCGACCGTCTGCGCCGCATCGAGCGCACTCGTGTCGAGCCACAAGCCGATCCGCGTCGTCTGCGACTGCACGATTTCGAACAAGCGCTCGGATTGATGGAACGCGTCGCTTTTTGCGCGCGATGCGTTGCGCTCCATCAGCGTCTGCCGCGACGGGCTCAACATCACGAAGTGGAACGGCCCGGTATGCAGGTCTGCGCGCAGATGCTCAATGCGCTCGCCGATGAAGATGTCGTCGAGCACGGCGCAGAACCCGGCGGCGGCAAACGAATCCGCCAATTGACACCCGTGCATCGCGCGCAGGCGCAGCTGTGCGCGCCACGCGGGAACTGTTGGGCGAGCAGTCGCGCAACGCTGCTTTTGCCCGCGCCAGGCAGACCCGAAATCACAATGACTTGCGTAGGCTCGATCACGCGTGGCACCGAGTGGCAAGCGGGTTGTGGATGTGTCGGCCGTCAGCGCTACAATGCCGATCATGGCTGCGATCGAAAAACCCACCGACTTCTTCACCCGCGATGAGATCACCGCATTGCGGCGGCTGTCGCCGTGGCGCTCTACGTGGCTGATCGTGCATTGCTGGGGCGTGATCTTCGCGACGTGGGCGGCCGCGCTCATCTGGCCGTATCCATGGGTCGTCGTGCCCGGCATGTTCATCATCGGCGCACGCCAGCTCGGACTCGGCATCATCGGCCACGATGGCGCACATCATTTGCTGTACAAGAATCACCGGCTGAACGACTGGGTCTGCGAGTGGTTGTTGAATCGACCTCTGCTCGGTGCGTCGATCGTTCCGTATCGCACCTATCATCTGAATCACCACCGCTTCACGCAGCAGCCCAACGATCCGGATCTGCCGCTGTCGGCGCCGTTTCCGATCACCGCGTCGAGCTTTCGCCGCAAAGCGCTGCGCGACCTGACGGGTCGCACGGGGATCACGCAAAAGGGCGCGGCGATTCGTGCGGCGTTCGGCAAACCCGGCGAACCGATATCCCGTCGTATCGCGCAAGGCGCGCGCCGGCTCGGGCCAAACGCCGCTATCAATGCGGTGTTCCTCGGCGCATTCGCGTGGGCCGGGCACTGGTATCTGTATCTGCTGCTGTGGGTCGTGCCCGATCTGACGTGGCATATGTTCATTTCGCGCGTGCGCAACATCGGTGAACACGGCGCCGTTCCGGACAACGACGATCGTCTGCGCAACACGCGCACCACCTACGCCGGATTCTTCGAGCGCGCGTTGATTGCGCCGTATTTCGTCAACTTTCACCTGGAGCATCACCTGCTGGTGTCCTGCCCGTGTTATCGGCTCAAAACGGCCAACGCGTTGTTGCTCCGCAAAGGGTTCGGACCGCGGATGGAAACGAAGCCGAATTACAAGGCGATGCTCGCGCACGCGATTTCGAGACCCGAACCCGGCGCCGCCTGATACTCGCGCTCGCCTCGGGCTGCCTCCATGGCCCTATGATTCCTTTGTAAAACACTGTCCGACCTGAACCGATGCCTCGGTGCGCGCGTGATGCATCGCACGCTTGGTGAGCGTGGCGTTTCGCACAGCCTCTGACGGCAACCTGACTTCGCCGCCTGCGTCACAACTTCGATTTCCGCAGATCGTTAGCCTGCGCAACCGAACCGATAGCAAAAGGATTCCTCAATGATGTTGTCTCAGATGAAGCGCGCGGGTGTGTTGGCCTCGACTGTCCTTGGCGGCGTATTGCTCGCCAATGCCGCGGCGGCCGGAGAGCAAGGACCGAACTACACGTTCATGGAAGCGGGCTACCAACACGTCGAGTTCGACGACTTCGAAGCCGATGGTGACGCGCTCGCGCTGCAAGGCTCGTTCGCGTTGAACGACATGTTCAACCTGGTGGGCAACTACCAGGACGGCAGCATCGAATCCGACTTCGGTGTCGACGTGGACGTAACGACGCTCGAGCTCGGCGGCGGGATCCACATGCCGCTCAGCCCCACCGTGGACTTCGTCAGCGAATTGACGTGGGTCACGATGGAACTCGACGCGGGTGCGTTCGGTGACGTCGATGACGATGGTTACGGCTTGGGCGCGGGCGTGCGCGCGATGCTGACGCCGAGCCTCGAACTCGGTGGCGGCATCAAGTACATGGACGTTGCGGACGAGGACGATACCTCGTTCGGCGGTAAAGTCGTTTACCACTTCACCGATATGTTCGCGATGACTGGCGTCGCTTCGTTCGGCGACAACGTGACGACCTACGGCTTGGGTCTGCGCGCGAACCTCCGCGGCCTGTAAGACGTTCGACGAGCACCGAGCTTTGGGCTCGGTGCTCGCTTCCCCTCGACCGGTGGAAGCGATCTCTCGATCGCAACTACCTCACTGCTGCGGCTTCCCGAGCGGCAACAGGATGTTCGAGCCGGCGCCGACGACTTGCGGCGACACGCCGTTCCACTTTTCCACCATCTTCAGTTCGACGAGGCGCGGTGTCTTTTCGAGCGCCTCGCCCTGGATGCGGATCGACTCGGCGTCGGCCTTCGCTTTGATGATCAACGTCTCGGCGTCGGTCCGTGCCTGCTGCATTTTGAAGATCGCTTTTTCGGCTTCCTGTTGCTGCACCATCTTTGCTTCGATTGCCTGTTCGAGTTCCGTCGACAGCCGCACGTCCTCGATGACGAGATCCTCGATGACGAGCAGGCTGCCGATTTTTGCGCGCGATGCGTCTAGCGCCGCAACTTTGATCGCCTCGCGCGTTTTGACGATGTCGGCAGCGCTCTTGAGCGCAGTGACTTCTTTGATCGCTTCCTGCACGCGCGGCAGGACCAGATTTTCGAAGGGGCTCCCGGCATAGTCGCGTACAACGGCGACGACGGATGTCTCGGGAATTCGATACAGCACCTTCAGCTGGATATTGATCTGCTGCAGGTCCGACGAAAAACACTCGGCGCTGACCTCACGCGTGTCCTGCTGCACGTTGACGCGCCAGATCTCAGTGACGAGCGGCAGCTTCGCGCCGAGACCCGGTGCGAGGAACTGCTCGGACATGGTGCCGAGCATCACGCGCACGCCGCGTTCGACCGGGGAGATGACGTAAACGCTGCCCATCGCGATCACGAGCAGCACCAGTCCGAGTATTACCAAGCCGCCAATGCGTTGGAACATGTTGATCGAACTCCTGTTGCCTTTCGATGCGACCGCGATCGCCGCGGCCGAGCCGGCCCGGATTCGATCACGCGACGCTGTTTGCAGCAAGCGACGCGCTTACTGCTACGTACAGTCGCCCGGCAGCGATTCGACCCACCGTCGCAACAACTCGACGCCTTCCGCGTGCACCGTCGTGCGACCGAGCTCCGGCATCATGATCCCGGGGTCGGTGGCGGCAACGCGGAAGATCAGGATCGACGCGTCGGGCGCTCCCGGTGCAATCGACATGGTCAGACCACCGGTGCCGCGACCGGCGGCGATGGGGGGTTTGCACGCGCCGAGGCGACGCAGCGAGACTTCAGCCGCGTTCAGGAACAATCCCGAAGTATCCGCCGCACCCGTCGGGCTGTGGCAGTGACCGCAGTTGACGTCGAGGTACGAGCGCGCGCGGCGATCGAGGTCGTCGCTCGCACCGGCGCGCCACAGTGCGTTCGCGGGTACGGGCGCCGGGAGTTGATCGAGATAGCCCCCGGACAGCCAACGCTGTAGCTGAGGGGCAGGGCCGTCTGCGTAGTGGGCGTACGTTTTATTCAGGTGACGCGCGGCCAGACCGATCGGATGCAACTGGCCGGTCGTGTGATTGGTCGCGTGACAGTTTGCACACTCGTTGCGGGTTGGTATCACGTAGTTGACGGTCGCTGACGAACCGTCGCCATTCGCAAGTCGCAGCTGCTTCA
>CAYUMA010000009.1:0-7173 GCA_964445675.1 uncultured Pseudomonadales bacterium
TTTGCGTAACATACCCGACTAATTTAGTCGGGATTGCCCAATGATCGTAATTTCGAGCACCGCCCAAGCCTACCTGCGTGAGTTGTTGGCAAAGCAGGAACATAGCGACACCGGAATCCGCGTTTTCGTCAGCCAGCCCGGTACGCCGCAAGCCGAGACGTGCATTGCCTACTGCAGACCAGGCGAGGAACAAGCCGACGACACGCCGGTCCCTTACGACGGGTTCACGGCCTGGATCGAGAAGCGCAGCGAGCCGTATCTCGAAGGCGGCATGGTCGACTTTCAAGATGACCGCATGGGTGGCCAATTGACGATCAAAGCGCCCAACGCGCGCGTGCCCAGCGTGGGTCCCGATGCACCGCTCGAAGACCGCATCAACTACGTTTTGTACAACGAGATCAACCCGGGACTTGCGTCACATGGCGGTCAGGTGACGCTGCTCGAGGTGGTCGACGGCAATACAGCGGTCCTACAGTTCGGCGGCGGCTGCCAAGGATGCTCCGCGGTCGACATCACGCTGAAGCAAGGTGTAGAGAAATCGCTGCTCGCGCAGATTCCGGAACTGGTCGCGATTCGCGACAGCACCGATCACTCCGATCGTGAGCACGCCTACTACCGGTAGCCGGGGTGGCCACTGCAATCACGCCGCTGCACTCGCGCCTGAACGAGATCGTTGGGCAAGGACGTTCCCGAGGCCGTCAGACAGTTCCCGCAACAGATCGGCCGACGTGGCCCAGTCGATGCACGGGTCGGTGACGGACACACCATAGGCCAGCTGATCGGGATCCCCGCCGAGCTTTTGATTGCCTTCATTGATATTGCTCTCGATCATCAGCCCCATGATCGATAGATTGCCCGCCTTGATCTGAGACGCAGCGTCGCGGGCTACGTCCACTTGTCGACGCGGATCTTTACCCGAATTGGCGTGGCTGCAGTCGATCATGATATTTGCAATCAGTCCCGCGGCCGCGAGCGCGCGTTCACACGCCGCAATGCTATCGCGATCGTAGTTGGGTCCGAGGTGACCGCCGCGCATGACAACATGCGCTGCGTCGTTCCCCCGTGTGTGAATGATCGACACCTGCCCCGATTGGTTGATTCCGAGAAATCGGTGGGGCTTTGAAACTGATTGCAGCGCGTTGATCGCGACGTCGAGGCTACCATCGGTCCCATTCTTGAAGCCCACCGCGGAGGATAGTCCCGACGCCATTTCGCGATGCGTCTGCGACTCTGTGGTGCGGGCACCGATAGCCGACCACGCAATGAGCTCCTGCAAATACTGCGGTGATATCGGGTCCAACGCTTCGGTGCTCAACGGCAACCCGAGTGCGGCGATGCGCAACAGCAGGCGTCGCGCGATTCGAATGCCTTCCTCGATGTGAAACGTTCCGTTGAGAAAGGGATCGTTCACGAGTCCTTTCCATCCTACGGTGGTACGCGGTTTTTCGAAGTAGGCGCGCATCACGATGAGCAGGCTCGGCGCGAGTTCGACCGCGATCGCTTTGAGGCGCCGCGCATAGTCTTCGGCAGCGTCGACGTCGTGTATCGAACACGGGCCGATGACGATCAGCAATCGCCGATCGGTCCCGTTGAGGATACTTCGAACCTGTTGCCGCGCTTCCCGCACGTGATGCCGCACTTCGTCGGAGATCGGCAGTTCCGCTTTCAACTGCGCGGGTGTAACGAGCAGCTCCTGCGCTACGACGTTGAGATTTTCGAGTTGCTCCATGATTTTCCTCGCGCAAAAAAAACCCCGAGAGGCCGGTGCCCATCGGGGTCTTCCCGGAGGGCAACCTGCGTTGCCCTCCCATCACGGGTCAGGCGACGCTAGTTCACAAATGCGTAGCCAAACCAATACGCGACGGCAACCGCAGTGCAGCTGATCTGCGTGTCCGCGGAACGATCTGGATGCGTTGGTACGTGATTCATAGCGCCGCATTCTCTGCGTCGCCCGTCGAAAAATCAACCTCGGCCTGATTGGGTGAGTAGCCTGAAGCAGCGCGCCAGAATGTGCCAATCTGGATCATGTGTGGCGCCATAGCGGCGTCGTTGGGTCGAGGCGGGATGCGAACTGGTTCACGAACGCCGGGTCGGCGGGTCCGCGAACACGCGCTCGGCCGTGGCCCCATCGTCCAGCGCCGCGGGAGCGCTCCATGCGTAGTGCGCGGGCAGCGCGCGATAGTCTCGCGGCGGCGATGCCGCGCTCGGGAGAGGCTCGGTCGGCCGAATGATCTCGACATGGTCTACCACACAATGCCAGATGGGGGCCAGCAACGAACGTGAGGGCGGGGCGCGCCATGCGATGCCATCGAACTCGAGTGTGGCAAACAAGTGCAGGCTGTGTCGCGCGCGCGTCGCGGCGACGTAGAGAACCCGAATGAGCTCGTTGGCGTCGCGCTTGTGTGCCTCGAGCTGCAACCATCGATACAGACTGCCGGCATTGTCGATGCGCTGCACCGCGAGCAACAGCGCGTCGCGCTGAGCGCGCCACAGAATCGGCGGCGGGTCATCGATCCGGCCGACCTTGTGCAGTTCCGGCAGCAACACGTGATCGAACTCGAGCCCTTTTGCGCGGTGCATCGTCATGACGATGACGGAATCGGGCGCCGCCGACGATTGAGCGAAGAGGCGCGAGATCGAATCCTCGAGCGCAGCCAAGTTCAGTATTCTGGCGTGGCCGTCATCGATCAACTCCAGGAATCGTTGCGCCTGCGTCATCGCGTCGGGATCCGCGTACGCGTCGGCGCCCCCGAGTCGGATGAACGCGGCCTCGAGCCACTGCCGCACGCGCTGTTGGCCGCGCCCCATTTCGGCGTGTTGCAGAATGGGCCGGATCCGCGCGAGCCGGGCGCGAGCGTCTTCCGACACGAGATGATCGTGTGTTCCCTCTCGAACGGCCGATGCCGGACCACCTTCAGCCTGTGCGATTGCTTCGAGATCCCGCAACGCTATGCCGACGAATGGCGCTCGCAACAACGAGAGCCAAGCCAAACGATCGGCGTCGGACGACATGGCCCGCGCGAGGCTCATCATGTCGTTTATGACCGGTCGTTCCGCAAGCAAATCGATATCGGTTCCGACCCACGGAATGCCGCGCTGCGTCATTCCTGGCAATACGTGGGCGAGATGGCCGCGGCTGCGCGCGAGGATTGCGATCGATTCACCCGGATGTGCTTGCCGAATCTGTTCGATGGTCCGCACGAGCGCGGCTGCTTCCTGCGCGCCGGCGTCATTGGTCGCGGCCACGTAAGTTCGACAACCGTCATCGCGGCGATTCGCCCGCGTCGACACGGATGGCGCAAAGGAAACTTGACCCAGGATGGGGTCCTCGACGCCGCCAAACGCGCTTGCAAATGCGTTGTTGCACCAGTCAACCAGCGCTGTCGAAGAGCGAAAGTTCCGCGAAAGACGAATGGACTGGGGATGGATCGCACCGATGCCGTCGCGGCGCGCGCGCTGGAACAATGCGACGTCGGCATCGCGAAATCGGTAGATCGATTGCATCGGATCACCGACGACGAACAGTGTGCGCCCATCATCTGTTTGCCATTCCTGCAGCAAACGAATGAACAGCCGAAACTGTATGGCGGAAGTGTCCTGGAATTCGTCGATCAGCACGTGTTTGATCTGATAGTCGAGTGCGAGGGCGAGATCGGTCGGCGCGTCCGCCGTGCCGAGCGCTCTGTGCGCCGCAAAGGTGAGTTCGGTGAAGTCGATGGCGCGCTCCCGGCGAAAGAGCTTTTCGAGCTCGATCGCGCACAGCGCGAGCCCGGTCGCGATTGCGATGATCGATCTGACGTCGCCGTGCTGCAACGGCGTCACTGGCAGGTCGCGCAGCGACGCGATTTGTGGGATGAGTTGGTCGCGCGACAACGCATCGATCAGCGCCTTCAAACGCGCCTTCGCTAACTGGTTGGCGGCGCGCGCGTCGTTGAATCCCTGGACGCGGCCGAGGCGGGCGCGTGGTTCGCCGTCGCGTGTTGTCATCAGTTCGGCGATGAAGCGCCAGCCGTCGACGTCGTCCGGAAGCCCTTCGTAGTGCCAAGGTCGATCGAGACGCGCGGCGGCGTCAGCTGCGTTCGTTGCGAGTTCGATGCGCTGTTCGGCGCCAAGATTCGCGATGAAGTCATCGATGGCCGATCGATGCAACGAGTGGATTCCGTCGTCGATTGCGCGGGCAAGGGCCTCCCCGTGTTCCTGTTCATCGTCGTACCCGGGACCCGCGCGAAGGGTCAACATCGCGACTTCCAACCATTGGTCACGGCGGCGCAGCATCGCGATCAGCGAAGTTCGCGCGCGCGCGTAGTCGTTGTCGAAAACTTCGAGCAGGCCGATCAGTTCCATCCGCAATGGGGAATCGGGCCCCAAGCCGCCGAATACGCGATCGACGGCATCTCGATACAACGGTTCGGCGTCGTCGAGAATGCGCACGTTGGCGCCGAATCCGCTCGTGATCGGCAGACGGTGGACCAGGGCCGCAGCGAAGCTGTCGATCGTCTGGATTCGCAAGCGTGATGGCTGCTCCTCGAGCCGCCAGCCCAGCGTCTGACTGCGCCTTCTTATTATCGATGCAACGCGGTGATCGTCACCTTGAATAGCGCGCACAACGCGATCGCGCATCTCGGCAGCGGCCTTGCGTGTGAACGTAATCGCGAGGATTTCCTCGGGTCGATCCACCACGGCCAACAGATTGAGCAAGCGGTCAACCAGCAGCGTCGTTTTCCCGGAGCCGGCGGGCGCCTGCACGATGACCGAACTACGGACGTCGACTGCCTGCGCGCGCCCGAAGGAGTCGTCGTCGCTGAAGTTACGCTGTTTCAAATCGACGTATCTCGCGTATCCGGCACAGCGCGTGTAAATCGCACTGCTTGCATGCCAGCGCATCTCGAGGCCTGACCGTGGCGACACCGCTGCGAAACTCATGAGCCAGGAGCGTCAGCCTGTCGCGCCAGGACTGCACCAGCGCGTCCCAGCTCCCGTCAAACTCGGCAGGCGCAGAATTGAGTCGCACGCGGTCGCCGCTGAATGCTTTGGAGTGCGCGCGATTGGTCCAGCCGACCATGCGGCATTCACTCGTGCGTACCTGCGCGAACGCGATGGCGGCCACATTGGCTACGCTCAGTGCATACAACGCCAGCTGCGGCTCCTGAGGGCGTGCGCCCATCACCGAGTTGGCATTCACTGGACCCGTCTTGAAATCAATGACTAGCAACTCACCGTCAGCGTGGATTTGGTCGATGCGGTCGATGCGCAGGTCAAAATCGATCCCCGCCAGCGATAGGACAGCTTCGTGTTCGGCGGCGAGTACGCGAAAGCTGGGCCGCGCCGCTTCGATTCGCAACCACTCGAGCACGACGTCGCGCAGTCGATTGCGTTCCGACAGCTGATAAGCGACAGGGAAGCGCCGGTAGTCTGCATTCACGGTGGCGACGGCGGTGTCGACCGTCGCTTCGATGACAGCAGGCTCGATCCGCGCGAAATCGATCTCGGGGCCGAGCCGATCGAATGTATCGCGCAATACGGCGTGCGTCGCAACGCCACGCTCGTTCGCATCGGGGAATGAATGCGGCGGCGTTCGTTGTGTCGCGTGCAGTCGATATCGCGCGAACGCACGAAATGGACACGCCGATTGGTCGCGAAGCAACGCACTACCTCGATGCCGCAAACGGTCGAGCGCTGCCTCGCCGACACTGGCCTCCACTCCAACTTCGAGTCTCCTTCCCTGCATGTTCACCAGATAGGGGTGACTGAGCGCCAGCACGCGGGGGTCGATCCGTTGCTCCACTGCAACAACATCTGCACCAACGAGTGGACTAGGGCGCGACGGATGATCATCGTGCGTACGCGAATAGCTGAATATCACGCAGGAAGCGGCGCCTCGCCAGCGCCGGGTCATGCGTTCGCAAAAGGCGAGTTCGCCGTCCGCATCGGTGCGCGCGACGCCTGCTGTTCGTTGCAGGCGCAGCGGAATGAACGGGTTGGGATCGGGTGGTCCCGGCCAATCCGATTCACCAAGGCCGGTGACCCATAGGTGCGTGAACTGGAGGCCAACGGTCTCCAGGTAGCCCAACACCTGCAGTGATGCCGCGGGGCGTTCTGGCGCGAAGAGCCGTTGACCGATGGCACTGTGAATTCGCGCGATCATGGTCGCGAAATCGCGAGGTCGAATGAGCACCGACTCGGTGCGTAGTTCCTCGAGAATCCGCAGGAAGGTTCGCTGTGCCTGAAAGCTCTCGCCGGACAGACGTCGCGCGTTTGGCCAGCCCGCGATATCCAGCAAGCGTCGAATTTCGTTTACCGCTGCGTCCAATCGAACCAATCCCACGCGCTTCGCGAGTGCGACGATCGCCGGAAGAGGCCCGGTCGATACTAAGTTCGCGAACCGAGCGGCGTCGTACGTCTCAGGCAGCCCGGGGTCGTGAGATTTCGATGCGTCGATGCCGAGGTCGAAGAACGGCGATCGCAACAACGCGTCCACGCGCGTGTAATGCCGCGGTTCATGCAGCCATGCCAGTAGGTCGAGCGCGGCTGCGATGACGGGGATGCCACTGAGCGCGATTCCGCCAGAGACGTTGTACGGACTCACCGCAGGGTTCGGCGCAAAATCGCTCGGGCGCAGTATCGCGTCGAGCTGGCTCACGACTTGCTCATGGCGATCGGTCAGATTCGGCAGCGCGATGCCGATTGCGATCGGTCGATCGGATTTGCACAAGAGATTGCGCGCCCAGTAGATCGCGGCGCGTAGCTCCTGTTGGGGATCCTCGCATGAGAGCGTTTCCGCATGCGCGGCGGAAACGTCCTTTGCTGCATGGAACCGCACGTCAACTCCGACCGCTCGATGTGCCTCGATCAAGCGCTCCAGGCTCGGTGATACCACGTCAAATCCGACGAGCAGCAGAGTCTCGGCGTGTAGCTCACGACGCAGAATCGCGGCAGTGAGGCGCGCGGGGAGTTCCGGTTCGGTGATCCAGCGTCCGGCTTTGCCCGCACGCGTGTAGGCGTCGGCCCAATCGCGAAACAATCGATGGCTTTCATTGTCACCAAGCTGCTGGAGTTCCGCGGTGAGTTCCCAGTCGTGTAGCAGACGCCACGCGTCTGCGATGTGCGGATACAGACCGTCGCTATCGACGTCCGCGTCGTGAGGGCAGTGGTCGAGCCAGGCGAGCCGCTGCG
>CAYUMA010000010.1:0-6156 GCA_964445675.1 uncultured Pseudomonadales bacterium
AGATTGCAGAAATGCGCACCGGTGAAGGAAAAACTTTAGTTGCGACTTTGGCTGTTTATCTCAATGCGCTCGCCGGAAAGGGCGTACATATTATTACTGTGAATGATTATTTGGCAAAACGTGACGCCGAATGGATGACACCCATCTATCAGGGACTCGGTGTGACCGCCGGCTTCATTACCCTGCGCAACGAGAATGTCCGCGCCGCCCGCGACGGCCGCGCGCGCTGCCTCGAGCGTCTGCACCTGGCACATCACGACGGCGCCGGCCGCCTTCGCCTGCGTAAGCCACGGCTCGAACTCGCCGAAGGACAGCGCGACGACGGGCACCTTCTCTTCCAACGCCGCGCCAAAATGACCAGTGAAACCGGGCAAAAACGCGCTGATGAAGCCGACCGCGAACGGGCGCGGCGTCGCCGCGCGCACGAATGCGATCTCCCGGCGCACCCAGTCCGGGCCCTGACTGCGGTTGATGCCGCCAAAACTCCCGAGCGCGCCGGCCTGCGACACCGCCGCCGCGAGGCGGCCGCCGCTGTGGTGCGCCATCGGCGCCGACATGATCGGATGTTCGATCCCGAAGCGTTCGGTCAGTCGCGTGCGTAGCATCGTTTGCCCCTCGAACTATCGCGCCCCGGCCGCTTTATCATAACGAGGCATAGACGAGCGTTGCCGCCCTCTCCCTCCACGCAGTATGCTTCGAGCCCTGCCGAACTAAGCCATTTGCACTAGAGAAATCTGAGAGGACGTTTTTCATGACCACCGCCAAGCCACTCCCCGCAGTGGACTTTCTGAAGATCCCCGAAACCGGTGCACCCTATCTGGAAGGGCTGAAGTGCAAGAGCTGCAGCGCGATATATCTGGGCACGCGCGCCGTGTGTTCGAAGTGTGGCGCGCGCGACCAGCTCGCACCGTACAAGCTCTCCGACAAAGGTAAGTTGTACGCGTATTCGATCGTGCACCGCTCGTTCCCGGGCGTTGAAGTTCCGTACATCTCCGCGATCGTGGATCTGGACGGCGGCGGCACGCTGAAGGGCAACCTGATCAACGTCGAGCCGGATCCGAAGAAGCTCAAGTTCGACATGCTCGTCGACATCGTCATCAAAGACGCGGGCCGCAAGGATCGTGAAGGCAATTCGTATCTCGCATATTTTTTTCAACCCCGGGCCGCTTGAGGAGGCAACACAATGAGTGACGTATACGTAGTTGGCGTCGATATGACGAAATTTCAGAAGGCCGGTACCGGCCCCAACGTCGACGTGCTCGGCTCCATCGCCGCGCTCGGTGCGCTCGACGACTGCGGGCTGAAGATTCAGGACATGCAGGCCTTCTACTGCGGCAACCTGGGACAGGCCAGCGGCATGGTCGGCCAGCGCATCCTGCAGCAGATCGGCCAGACCGGCATTCCGGTGGTCAACGTCGCGAATGCGTGTGCGACCGGCGCAACCGCGTTTCGTGAAGCGTGGACTGCGATCAAGGCCGGGCTGTACGACACCGTGCTCGCGGTCGGCGTCGAGAAAATGAGCCCAGGCTTGCTTGGCGGTGGCGGCAGCACCGGAATCTCGCGTGAAGGGCTGATGGGTTCCGGCACGATGCCTGCTGTATTCGCGGAAGCGGGCATGGAGCATTCGCGCAAGTACGGCACGACGTTCGAGCAGTTCGCGAAAGTGTCGGTGAAAAACCACCACCATTCGACGATGAACGCGAAGGCGATGCTGCAGAAAGAGTTCTCGCTCGCCGAAGTGTTGAACGCCGAAATGATCGCGTACCCGAATACGAAGTTCATGTGTTCGATCAACGTCGACGGCTCGGCCGCCGCGGTGCTCTGTTCCGAGAAGAAGGTGCGTGAACTCGGCCTGATGAAGCGCGCCGTGAAAATCCGCGCATCGATCATGACGTCAGATCCGTGGCAGGAACGCGACCTCGTGATGCCCGACGTCAACAGCTGCACGCGCATGGCCGCGAAGCAGGCTTACGAAATGGCGGGAATCGGCGCAAAAGACATCAGCCTCGTCGAACTGCACGATTGCTTCGCGACGGCGGAGATCCTGCACTACGAAAACCTCGGCCTCTGCAAAGACGGCGAAGCCGGCATGATGATCGACACCGGCGCGGTTGCGCTCGGCGGGCGCATTCCGGTCAACGTCTCGGGCGGTCTGCTGTCGAAAGGTCACCCGCTGGGCGCCACCGGCATCGCGAACATCTACGAAGTGTGCACGCACCTGCGCGGCGAAGCCGGCAAACGCCAAGTGCAAGGCGCGCGCTTCGGCATGACGCACGTGATCGGCCTCGGCAGCTGCTGCGGCATCCACATCCTCGAAAAAGCGGCCTGATCGGCGCACCCGTAACGATCTCCCGATCCGTCAGGATCGGGAGATCGTTCGATTCTCTCCATGCGCATCGGCGTCGTCAGCGACACCCACAACAATCTCAAGAACGTCGCGCGCATCGTTGCGCTCTTCAATGCCGCGCGCGTCGAACGCGTGATCCACACAGGCGACATCACGCAGGCGAAAACGATCCACATGTTCGCCGGCCTGACAGCGCCGCTATGGGGCGTGTTCGGTAACAACGACCAGGAACGTGAGGCGCTGGAGGCGGCCATCGGCGAACGCGGATTCACCTTCGTTGATCCGCCCCTCGAGTTGTACTGGCACGAGCGACGCATCGTCGTCGTGCACGACCCGCGCGATCTCGACCGCGCCTTCGACGCGGATCACCACGTCGCGCTGCACGGCCACACGCATCACCATCGGCTGGAGCGCTCCGGCGCGCGGCTGATCTTCAATCCAGGCGAATGCGCCGGGCACATGGAAGGTTACAACGCGGTCGGCATCGTCGATCTGGATTCGCTCGACGCGGAAATCCTCCGTTTCTAGCCGCTCCGCTCGAGCATCAAGCTACTTTGGCTTTGATCGCATTCAGAATTTTCGCGATCCGCGCGGCGTTGGCGCCGCTGTCGCCGACCCCGACGCGCGACACCGAGCGGACGTCGATCCGCGCACCGGACGCCTGCGGCCGAATGCGCACGACGACGTCATCTTTGAAGCCGAACCAGAACGATGTGGCCACCGCTTCGATGCGCATCGCATCACGATCCGCGTTGACGACCTCGAACCCCAAGCCTCCCAGCGCCGCAACCGCCGCATCGAACGCGTTCTCGGGTGTTGCGGATACGTCGAGGGGCACCACGTTCGGATAGGCCGCCTGCTGCAGCGGAGGCAGCTTCGCTGCGTCGTAGGTGAGCGTATTGATGTCCGGACCCACGCCGCGCAGTTTGATGGCGGCGTCATACTCCGGCGGATCGGCGATGTCGGTCGTGATGTCGTGGATCGGCGGAACCCCACGCGCACCGACGACCTGCGCGCCGAGGAATACGACCATCACCGCCGCGAACGCGGTGCCGAGGAACACGGGCATACGCTCGGCGGTGCGGTGGTGCCGCTGCACCGCGATCAGCGCAACGATGCCACCGATAAAACAGATGAGGCCGATCAGCAACCCGACTGCCCACAACAACAGACCGAGCTTGAAGTTCCAGAGACCGAAACGTGTACCGAGCGCGCCGAGAAACGGCAACACCACGGCCACGATGCCGGTGATCAGCACCGCTCGAGACCACCACGCGCGTTGCTCATTCGGATGTGTCGCGTTCATGACTGCCCCTCATTGAATCGCTTGATGAATTCCTGAATTCGTTTTGCGTTGACGCCGATGTCGCTGACACCGACCCGCGACACCGACCGCACATCGACGACCGAGCCGCTGCCATACGCGCGAATCCGCACGACGACGTCGTCCTTGAAGCCGAACCAGAATGACGTCGCGACGGCTTCGATCCGGTCCCCCGCCATGTCCGCGTTGACGATCTCGAGGCCCATACCCTGGATCACATCGCGTGCCCGCTCGAAGCTCTGGTCGGCGCTGCGCATCGTCGTGATCGACTTCACGAACGGGTAAGCCGCCTGCGTCGGTGGCGCCAGCACCGCCGGGTCGTACGTCAGCGGGTTGCTCTTGTCACCGCGCAAGCCGACCGCGACATCGAACGTCGGCGGATCGACGGAGTCCGTCGAGATGTCGTGGATCGGCGGCACCGAACGCGCCGTCAGGATCTGCGCAAGCATCAAGCCGACGACGGCGCCGCCGAGCAGCAGGCCGACATACAGCCGCGGCCGATCCGCATTGCGGCGCGTACGCAGCGCGACGATCAGCGCAATGAGTCCTGCGATCACCGCGATGGCCGCGAGCACCAGGCCGCCGCCGAGAAAAACGAAGAACGCGATCTGCAGCGGCAACCCGAGCCGAAACAGCAGCGCGCCGAGCGGCAACATCACCGCGCCGACGATCGCCCCGATCATGATTGCCTGCGACCACCAGGTCGCGCGCACATGGTCCCTCATGGCACCCCCCTTCCCACATTGTTATTCGCGAGAGTCTACGCGCGGCCGGCACGGCCGTCCTACCGCCACGGCGCTCACGCGATCGTCGAGCCGCCGTCGATGACCAGGTTCTGCCCCGTCGTGAACGCACCGGCGCGTGACGCGAGAAACACCGCGGCGCCGGCGATCTCCTCCGGCTCACCGATGCGGCGTAACGGATCGTGTGCAGTGCGTCGTGCCAGGTTGGCCGGATCCTCCCACAACGCGCGCGCGAAATCGGTCCGGATCAGTCCCGGCGAAATCGCATTGACGCGAATGTTGTGCGGGCCGTATTCGCAGGCGAGGTTGCGCACGAGTTGCAGATCGGCCGCTTTCGAAATCGCGTACGCGCCGAGGTCGGTGCTGCCGCGTAAGCCCCCCACCGACGACACGATGATGATCACGCCGTCTTTGCGTTCGACCATTTCCGGCAACACCAGATGCGCGAGCCAGTGATTGGAGCGAATGTTGACGCTCATGATTTTGTCGAACGCGCTGTCCGGAATGTCTTTCGACGGACCGAAGTACGGATTGACGGCGGCATTACACACGAGCACGTCGATGGGTCCGATACGCCGGCGCGTTTCGGCGACCAGCCGTTCGAGTTCCGCGCGTTCACCGATGTGGGCCGGAATCGCGATCGCCGGCGCGCCCGCGAGCTCTGCGTTGATCGCCCCCGCAACCGCGTCGCACGCATCGGCCTTGCGACTCGAGATCACGACGCGCGCGCCGTGACGCGCCAGTTCCTGCGCAATCGCTTTGCCGATCCCCTTCGTCGATCCGGTGATCAACGCAACCTTGCCGCCGAGGTCGAAAAGGCGACTCGTCATTTTGGATGTCCCTCATGCCGAAGCACATCGCGGTCTGGAGACCGCTCCTACAGCCCGATCAGCGGTTGAGGCGCGTCCGCGCGAATTCAGTGACGCTCTTGTAATCCGCCTTGCCATTGCTCGCGCGGCCCAGATTGTCGATCACGAGAATGCGCTTCGGCGTCTTGTAGCCGGCGAGCCGGCCACGCACGTGCGCGTGCAATTCGGCTTCGTCGAACGCGGCGCCGGACTCGAGCTGGACCACACCGGTCACCATCTGTCCCCATTTTTCGTCGGGCACGCCGACGACCAGCGCATCGACCACGCCGGCGTGGCTCTTCAGCACTTCTTCGACTTCCTCCGGATACACTTTTTCACCGGCGGTGTTGATGCAGACGCTGCCGCGCCCGAGCAACGTCAGCGTGCCATCCGCTTCGACACAGCAATAGTCGCCCGGCATCGAATACCGCACGCCGTCGATCACCGGAAATGTCTTCGCGGTTTTTTCCGGATCCTTGTAGTAGCCGCGTGGGATGGCGCCGGAGCGCGCGACAAAACCCACTTCGCCGCTACCCGGTTGGACTTCGCGCAGATCCTCGGTGAACACCTTGCAGTACGCGCCGAGCGTGAACTTCGCGACTTCAGTGGTCCCATCGGCGGTCGTGTCGGAGCGGCCGAATCCCATCGCTTCCGATGCGCCGAACGAATCCGTCAGGACCATCTTCGGATTGTGGCGCAGCAGACCCCGCTTGACCTCGGGGCTCCACATCACGCCGCTCGAAATGATCCCGAGCACCGACGCGATGTTGTAGCGACCCTGCTCGTCGTCGAGCGCGCGCAACAACGGTTTTGCGAACGCGTCACCGACAATCGCAAGACCCGTCACCTTGTGACGTTCAACCGTACCCCACGCTTCGGCGGCATCGAAGCTCG
>CAYUMA010000011.1:0-3478 GCA_964445675.1 uncultured Pseudomonadales bacterium
GAACGCAAGCGTGATCACATCGATCACCTTGCGTCGCTCGGCTTCGGTCGCGCAACGGACTACGGGCGGGTTCATCGGACAATACCACCGGGATTGAGCGTGCGTGCGCGCCAGACTAGCATCGCTAAACCTCATTCAAAGACAAACAACATGATCAGAGACATCGCGCAAGACGAGATCGCGCAGTACGAACGCGACGGCGCGATTTGTCTGCGGGGCTTGTTCGAAGATAAGTGGGTGGAGCGCCTTCGCGCCGCGATCGATCGTGTGCTCGCCAGCGAGCGCGGCACACGCGGCGATCTGACGGCGCCTGGCGGCACGGGTCGCTTCAACAACGGCAGTCTGATGTGGCGCTTCGACCCGGATTTTCGCGCGTTTGTTTTCGAATCGCCCGCGGCCGAGATCGCTCGTCAGATCATGCGTTCGCGCACGAGCCGGCTTTTGTACGATCACATGTTCGTCAAAGAACCGAGTACGCAGGAAGTGACGCCGTGGCATCACGATCAGCCGTACTGGCCGGTGCGCGGCGAACAGATCTGCTCGGTGTGGTTGGCGCTCGACACGGTTACGCGAGAAACGAGTGGACTCGAGTACGTCGCGGGTTCGCATCGATGGCCGAGCCGGTACCGGCCCGAAGTGTGGGGCAACGGCGCGGAGCGATGGCGTCAGGTCGGACTATTGGATTCGCAGGAAGAAGCGATTCCAGACATCAATGCGGCGCGCGACCAATACCAATTTCTCAGTTGGGACGTCGAACCGGGCGATTGTCTCGTGCATCACTCGCTGGCGATTCACGGTTCGTCCGGCAACCCGTCGACGACGCGACGCCGTCGCGCACACGCGACGCGCTGGCTCGGCGATGATGCGGTGTACGCGCCGGCGCCCGGCTCGTTCAATCTGCTGCTCGATGCGAGCTTGACGCCGGGACAGCCGCTTCAGTCGGAGAGGTTTCCGCTGATCGTGGGTGAGTCGCGTTAGGTCGATTGCGTCAGTCGACGTCGATCCATTCATCGGCGACCAACGCATCGTGGAGCTTGGTTCCCTGCCACCCCCAACAGTTCTACTCTGTCCTCCTCCAGCAACCAGAGGAAGGACGCCATGAACTGGGACGCGATCGCGGCCGTTGGGCAAATGCTCGGATCTATCGCGGTGCTTGTGACGCTAGGCTATCTGGCGGTACAGGTGCGATACACGCGGACGGAAGTCGCACGCTCTGTGGTCGAGAATCGC
This sequence comes from uncultured Pseudomonadales bacterium, assembly GCA_964445675.1. Taxonomy (GTDB): domain Bacteria; phylum Pseudomonadota; class Gammaproteobacteria; order Pseudomonadales; family Azotimanducaceae; genus DATJGR01. The sequence continues at coordinate 1,231 of CAYUMA010000011.1, forward strand.
GGGCAAAGCGCTCGAGAGAACGCAACGTTGATCGTGAGCGATGAACACCTGAGGCGAGCGTGGCAAAAAGCCCACGACGCTCTCGGGCTGGACGCCGGTCCTGGCGTGAAAGTGTTGATGGAACGCGCGGGATTGGATGCCCTGGAGGCCCGACAGGTCGCGAGCTATTGCTTCTTAACATGGCAAGGCGCAGCCATGTCCATCGATCACTACAACGAGCTATCGGATGCAGAGCGATCGTGGTCGGACCAACGTTTTCGTATGTCCTGGGGCACGTTCGGAATCAACCGGCTCTGGTACGAGGCGGCGAAAGCGGGACTCAGGCCGGAGTCCGTTGCTCACGTCGACCGCCTGTTGGCGCAATCTGCCTGAGATGGATGAGTGGGTCAGAGGGACTACTCGTAGGCGGCCAAGTGGTATCGACAACTCGATAAAGCTCAGATCCCGGGGATATGCGCGATGCAGACACACGTTGGAGAACGCCCGCAGAATCCCATCGTTGTCCCGCGCCAGCCGCACCGGATCACCAACGACGTCACACCGGCGGCAAGGTGGTGCTGTCGTTGACACTGGCATCGTTTGATGGAAATCAGACGCTTCATCTTGCGTTCCTGTTTTGTGGTGATTGCATCAGCCGGTTCAGTCCGAACAGTGCGAGCCCGACCGCGAGGAGCCCTGCGGTTGCGAGCGCTGACGGCAACGCGACCTGTGCCAGCAGCCATAGACACAATATCCCGGCAACGATCGGAATCGTATAGCCGGCCGGAAGTCGCAGCGCCGCAGGCGCAGAGCCGAATCGCGCCCGCAAACGCGGCGTAGCGGCAATGCATATGAGATAGATCAGCAGGCGGATGAGTACACTCGTCGCCGCAAGCCACACGAAACTACCCGTGATCGCGAGCACTAAAACGAGCGCGCCGAAAATCATGACCGACACGTGCGGTGTTCGGAACTGTCGATGGACGGCCGCAAAGAAAGCCGGCAGCTGGCCGTCCAGGGCGAGCGCGTAGGTCATCCGCGGTGTCGAGAACATGGCCGCCGCGACGTTGCCGCCGACGGAGACGATCACACCGATCGTCATGACGATCGTACCAACGGGACCGAAGAGCTGCGCAGCTGCATCGACCACTGGCCGGCGCGTGCTGGCGATGTCCGGCAATACGGCCATGCACACCGCCTGAATCAGCACGTAGAGCACCGTAGCGACAGCGAGACTCCACAACAGCGCACGCGGCATGTCGCGACCGGGATTGTGTGCTTCGCCCGCCGGCACCAGCGCCGATTCGAAACCGACGAACGCATAGAGTAGGAGCAGCATTGCAGCCCCGATGGAGGCGCCCTCCGGTAGCGGCGTTGCGCCGAGCGTCGGTGCAAGCGCCGCAAGCTCGGGCGCACCCCACACCGCCAACGCCACGAGCGGCAGAAATTTGAGCACCGTAAGCACACCCACCGTTCCGATGGCGTGCCGAGTACCGACGACATTCACCGCGGTGAGCGCCAGACACAACAGCACCAGCCAGAGCACCCTCGATGCTCCCTGGTCGACGCCGTCGAAAAGGAACGCGGCCGAGCTCAACAGCAAGTTGAGATTGGCCGCCAGCGCCGTCGCGCGCGCCACATAGAATGCCCAGCCGGTCTGAAAGCCGACGAGCGCTCCGAACGCCGTGCGCGCATAAAGAATGGGTCCGCCGGTGCCGCCGAAGTAGCTTGCGAGCTCCGAAAACGTGAGCTTTACCGGCGCGATCAGAAGCCCGCACAGCAAAAATACGAACGGGCTCCATACACCGGTCAGCCGCGCGGCTTCCGCGGGTAGACCGAAAATCCCGGCACCGATCATGCCGTTGACCACGAGCAAACCGAGGCCCACGACCGAGAGATTGCGGACGAGCGCCTCGGGCTTGTCGGCCGTCGTCATTCAGAGTCAGTCCGGGAATGCATCGGTCATGCGCTCCGTCAGCTGCACATCGAATGTGTTGGGCGTGAGCGAGATGAGACAGTAGTAACCGATGATGGTGACGAGCTCGACGATTCCGCTCTCGCCGAAGTGTCCGACCGCCGCCGCGTAGCTTGCGTGTATTCGAGCCGATTGAGTTCCTGACCAGGCTGGCGGCGCTGGCCCCCCGGGGCTCATGGTTCCTATCCACCGATCGGTCATGGCTTCCAGAACCCTTGCGACGGGATGCGGAACGCCCGGTTGAATCGCGAGGACGCGTTCTCCCACGCGATGATCATCGTCAGCTCCGCGATG
>CAYUMA010000012.1:0-8107 GCA_964445675.1 uncultured Pseudomonadales bacterium
CATCAGCGGGAACACCAGCGCGCCGCCCGCCACGTAGTGGAAGTGGGCGACCACGAAATAAGTGTCGTGCGCCTGCCAGTCGAAGGGCACGACCGCGAGCATCACGCCGGTCAGTCCGCCGAGCGCGAAGATAAAGAAGAAGCCGAAAATGTACAGCATCGGCACGTCCCATCGCGGCCTGCCGTGCGCGAGCGTCGCGAGCCAGGCGAAGACCTGGATGGCTGCCGGTATCGCGACGATCACGGAGCCCGCCGAGAAGAACGCGAGCGCCAGGTGCGGGATGCCTACCGCGAACATGTGGTGCACCCAGATCCCGAAGCTCACGAAGGCGAGCGCGATGATGGCGACGACGACGGTGCGGTAACCGACGAGCGCGCGGTTGGCGAACACCGGGATCATCGTTGACACCAGGCCCGCCATCGGCAGCAGGATGATGTAAACGTCGGGATGTCCGAACAGCCAGAACAGGTGCTGCCACAGCAGCGGATTCCCGCCGCGCGTGGGGTCGAAGAACGGCAGGCCGAAGGCGCGCTCCGCCTCGAGCAGGATCGCGCCGAGCACCAGCGGCGGGAAGGCCACCAGCATCATCAGCGCCGTGACCAGGATGTACCAGCCGAAGATCGGCATCCGATCGAGCGACATGCCCGGGGCGCGCATTTTGAGAATCGACACGACGATTTCGACGGCGAGCGTCAGCGCCGAAATCTCGACAAAGGTCACGCCGAGCAACCAGACGTCCGAGTTGATGCCCGGCGTGAAAACGTTCGAACTAAGGGGCGTGTACATGAACCAGCCGCTGTTCGGACCAACCCCCGCGATGAGTGCGACGGTCAGGATCGTGCCGCCGAACAGGAAGCACCAATAGCCGTAGGCGGTGAGCCGCGGGAACGCGAAGTCGCGTGCACCGAGCAGCTTCGGCGTGAAGTAAATCGCGATGCCTTCGATCATCGGTACGGCGAACAGAAACAGCATCATGGAGCCGTGCATCGAGAAGACCTGGCTGTAGGTCTCCGGGTCCATGAAGGCGGCGTTGGGCGTCGCGAGCTGGACGCGCGTCAACATGCCGAGCACGCCGCCGATCAGGAAGAACACGAGCGACGTCGTGATGAAGCGTATCCCTAGAACGGAGTGATTGACCGACGCGAGGCGTTGCAGACCTGGCCCGGTGGCCCAGATCGCGACGAGTTCGCGATGCAACCGCAGCGCGCGAGTTCGATTCGGTGGCGGTTCCCCGAGTGCAGTCATCCTGCCTCCTGCCGGACTGCGTTTTCGGCTGCGATCGCGGCAGCAAAATCCTCCGCGGTCCGCACGTCGACATCGAATCGCATGATCGCGTGGCTCACGCCGCAGAACTCGGCGCAGAGTCCTTCATAGTGCCCCGGCGCATCGGCCTGGATGCGCAGCGTGTTCACACGCCCCGGCACTGCATCCACTTTGCCGGACAGCCGCGGAATCCAGAACGAGTGGATGACGTCGCGACTCGTCACGACCATATCGACCGGCGTGCCCGCCGGCAGGTACAACAGATTTTCTGTCGTCAGGCCGCCATGGTCCGGGTAACGGAAGATCCAGCGCCATTGTTCGGCGTGAACCTCGATTCGCAGCGGCGTGGTCCCCGACAAAGGCAGCAGGTGTTCGCCCGCGATCAGACCGTACGCCACCAACGGAATCAGCACGACGGCCGGAAGCGCGAGCCCGCCGAGCAGGACCCAGCGGCTCGGCGATACTGACGTACCCCAACCCGGCCGCAGGAACGCCAACGCGAAGAGGCCCATGACGATCACGAAAAGCACAATCGAGCCGCCAAGCATCAGCCACCATAGCTTGGCTATCGCTGCTGCCGACGGTCCGGCGGGATCGAGTGTCGAGAACGGTCCGCTGCAGCCCGCCAGCGCAACCGCCGCTCCGAGGTTGTATAGGGTGCGCAGACCGCTATGATCCGAGCGAACGGCATGCCCCTGGCCGTCTATCTGAGAAGGAGTGGTGCGGTGGCGAAGGTTCTGGACACTTCCGATAGACCTGCTCACAGCCCTGTGATGCTCGAGATGCTGCGGCTCGACATGGGTTCGGCCGTCGCCGTGGTCGGGCATCCGATTCACGTGATGATGGTTCATTTCCCCATCGCATTCGTCGTCGCGACACTCGGCATCGACGTCGTCTACTGGTGGACCGGCGACGAGTTCTGGGTACGGGTCGGGCTCTGGTCGGCGGGGGTCGCATTCTGGAGCGGCGTCGGCGCGAGCCTCATCGGCACTGCGGAACTCTTGTTGGTGCCAGGCATCCGGGTGCTGGAGGCGAGCTGGTCGCATGCGGTCGCCGCGATGACGCTCGTCGCGATTGCCGGCGCGAATTGGGGAGAGCGCCTGATCAATCCGGAGCTCATCCTGCCGCACGGGCTCGCCTTGTCGGCGATGGCCTCGCTGATGGCGGGGTTCGCCGGCTGGCACGGCGGCAAGCTGGTATTCGATCACGGTGTTGGAGTACTGGTGTCGCCGACGACCTGATGCAGCCACGCGGCGAGGCCGCCGGGCTGGAACAGATCTGTGGCGAACTGCGATGAGTCAATGTGGGGCTTGGCCAGCACCACCCAGATGATGCCGAGGATCACGACCGGATAGACGGTGGTCAGCGAGACGAACGAACGCGGCCCGAAGCGACCGTCCGGCAGAAAGAGGCGCATCGCGATCAGGCCCGCGAGCACGTGCAACATCGCCATCGTTCCGACGAGCACCATCTTGAGCGTGAACCATTCGTGGAAAGTGGCTTGCCGGAAGATCAGCGCCGTGCCGGTGCCGATCGCGACGACGGCCGCCGGCGATGTCATCGCGACGTACACAAACCGGGTGACCCGGTGCAATTGATCGAGCTCCGGTCCGGCCGCCAGCTGCAAGCGCTGCCGGAACAGAAACGGCAGCACGATCAGTCCGCCCGACCAGATCGCAATCGTCGCGAGGTGAACGAACTTCAGGATAATCATCATGCGGCGCGGGGCCGGAGGCTCGACCACGCACGCCACAGCCCGATGCCGAGATACGGCAGCATGGCCGGCACCCACATCAGCAATCCGGCGAGTTGTTGATCAGCAAGCGGGCTCAGTCCCCAGGCCGCCGTGCTCGCGAAGTGCAGTGCGTACAGCGGTCGTGGCGCAAAGACGAGTAACGCGCCGAGGAGCCCCATCTGCCCGATCGTCGCAACAAGCGCGAACAACGGCGGACCGGATTGCGACGCGCGATCGAGAATCGACCGCCACAGGAACCAGGCGCTGCCGAGCAGCGAGCCCTGCATCAACCAGTACGCTGGCGTACTCGCGAGGCCCCAGGCATAGGGCCCGGGCGCATGCCAGAGCCACACGATGATCGCGTGCGTCGCGACGAGCGCTGCGATCGCAGGTGAGCCAAGTTTCCGCAGCGGAAAAGCCAGCGCCAGCAGCGGCGCGACGGCCGCGATCAACAGCACATGGTGCAGCACCCGCGCCGAAAACAGCGCCGAAGAGAGAGCGCACAGCGGCGATACGAAAATCAACACCATCAGCGCGATCGACCACCAAGCGGCCGTCGCGTTTGTAGCGCGGCCGCGGCTGACCACAATCGTTAGCGCAATGAGTACCGCAATGAGAAACGGATCGGTATTCCAACGCAGCAGAAGGTCTTCCGGTACCGCAGCAGGACCGCAATACGCAATGGCGCTGCCTGTCATGTGTCACCTCCGTGACGGTGTCTGTTCTCGGAGGATAGCGAACAGATGCTGCGTTTGCATGCGTTCAGGGCATAATGAATGCGCTAAAAACATAGGAAAGGCGCCCCGTCAATGCTGCGCTATACCGTCCATGGGACTGTCTGGATCGGCGCTTATCTGCTGTTCATCCTCGCCCCTCTGTTCGCGCTGCTACTCGGGTCGTTGCCGCCCGCGCGTGATTTCTGGGTAGAGTTTTCTGTCGCGATCGGTTACTCGGGTCTCGCGATGATGGGGCTGCAGTTCGGCCTCACCGCGCGCTTCCGATACGTCACCGACCCGTGGGGTGAGGACGTCGTCTATCACTTTCACCGCCAGATCTCGTTGCTCGCGGTCGGCCTGGTGGTGGCGCATCCGCTCATCATGTTCGCCGCCCAGCCGCAGTTGTTGGTGCTGCCGCAAGGCGCTGATGTTCCGCTAGGCGCCGTAGCCGCGGTTGTTTCCATTGGCGCATTGATCACGATGGTGGTGACGGCACTGTGGCGCGCGAAGTTGAAGATCCGTTACGAGACGTGGCACCTCAGCCACATCGTGCTGGCGCTCGTGGCCGTCACCGGGGGCCTCGTCCACATGGTGGGATGGAGCTTCTACCTCGAGGATCCGCTGAAGCGCGCGCTGTGGATTGGTCTGACGGTGTTCTGGATCGGATTACTGCTGTACGTGCGCGTCGTCAAACCACTGTTCACGCTGCGCCGGCCTTACCGCATCGCCGCGGTTCGCAGCGAACGCGGTGACAGTTCCACGCTCGTGATGGAGCCGGTGGGCCACGCGGGCTTGCGCTTCAGTCCAGGCCAGTTCGGTTGGCTCACGCTGTGGGGGAGCCCGTTCAAGATCACGGGACACCCGTTTTCATTTTCGTCGAGCGCCGAGGCTGCCGACGGACGCGTCGAAATGACGATCAGGAATCTGGGCGACTTCACGAGCACGATCGCGCGCGTGCCCGTCGGCCAACGCGTTTATCTCGACGGGCCGTACGGCGCGTTCACCGTCGGCAGTCCGGCAAACACGCACGTTTTGATTGCGGGTGGTGTGGGCATCACGCCGATGATGAGCATGCTGCGCACGCTTTCCGACCGCGCCGACGCACGCCGGGTCGTTCTGTTTTATGGCAGCAAGGATTGGGAGTCGATCAGCTTTCGCGAGGAGTTGGATTTGCTGCAAGGCAAGCTCAATCTGGCCGTGGTCCACGTGCTCGCGAATCCGCCCGTCGGCTGGGAGGGCGAGCAGGGCTACATCAGCGCGGAGCTGTTCAAGCGCCACCTGCCACCGCAGTATGCCGATCATGAATACTTCATCTGCGGTCCCGGCCCCATGATGGACGCCATCGAGCGATTGTTGGGAGAGCTGGGCGTGCCGATGTCGAAGTACCATTCCGAGCGATACAGTTTCGTTTAGCACGAACTTCTTGGGGGATACGATGCGACGCCTGCTTGCCGACCGACTGGTTTTGGCCACTGGTGCGGTAGTGATCTTGATGTCGATCTTGTTCGCGCTATCGAGAACATTGTGAAATCGCATCTGACGATCTGGCCGAGGGGCGGCGTATGAGCGCCGACATGATTGGTCTGCTCGGTATGCTGGTCGCGCTGGGTCTTTTGATCTGGCTCGCGTTCCGCGGCTTTTCACTGCTGTTGGCGGCTCCGGCGGCGGCGCTGGTGGCAGCTGCGTTTTCCGGAGAACCTCTGCTTGCCAAGTGGACGATCACGTTCATGCAGGGCGCGGCACGGTTCGTCGCTAACTTTTTCCCGCTGTTCCTGCTGGGCGGCGTCTTCGGCAAGCTCATGGACGACAGCGGCTCAGCTCTGTCCATCGCACGCACGATTACCGATCGTCTTGGAAAGAACCGCGCGATCATGGCGGTCGTGCTTGCGTGTGCGGTGTTGACGTACGGTGGAGTCAGCCTCTTCGTCGTCGCGTTCGCGGTGTTTCCGGTCGCTGACGCACTGTTCCGACAAGCGGCGGTGCCGCATCGGCTGATTCCGCCGGCGATTGCGCTAGGCGCGTTCACCTTCACGATGACGGCATTGCCCGGCACACCGGCGATCCAGAACGCGATCCCGATGCCGTTCTTCGGCACGACGCTGTTCGCAGCGCCGGGCCTTGGAGTGCTCGCTGCCGCGATCATGCTCGGTTTCGGATTGTGGTGGTTGCACACGATAGAAGCGCGTGCGCGCGCCGCCGGCGAGGGATACAGCGCCGAAGCGCAGACAAGTGCAGACGAACAGCTCGTACGCGCGCGCGCGACCAACGCGGAAAACTTCGATCCCGCCGAGCTACAACACGGTCATCAGAGCGCGCAGGTTCCGCCGTTTGCGTGGGCGGTGGCGCCGATCTTCATCGTGCTCGCCGTCAACCTTCTGATGAGCTTGTGGATCCTGCCGCGTGCGGATACCAGTTTTCTCGCTGACCCCCGCTTCGGCGAAACGTCCCTGGCCGCAGTCAGCGGTGTGTGGTCGGTCGTCACCGCGCTCGCGGTTGCGTCGGTGGTTCTGGTGCTGCTTCACCGCAGGCGCCTGCCGGAGCTACGCAAGACACTCGATGCAGGCGCGAATGCGTCCGTTCTGCCCGGGCTCAACACCGCGAGCCTTGTCGGGTTTGGTGCGGTGGTGGCGGCGTTGCCGGCATTCGAAGTGGTGCGCGATGCGTTCATCGCGGTTCCGGGCGGGCCGCTGGTATCGATCGCTGTCGCGGCAAACGTGATGGGCGGCATTACCGGTTCCGCGTCGGGCGGACTGATCATCGCGCTGAACGCGCTCGGCGCAACGTATGCGCAGATGGCTTCCGCTGCGGGCATCGACCCGGCCCTGATGCATCGCGTCGCTTCGATCGGCTCGGGTGCGCTTGCGATGCTGCCGCACAACGGCGCAATCGTGACCTTGTTGGCGATCTGCGGTGCAACCCAACGCGGCAGCTATCGCGAGGTCATGATGGTCGGTCTCGTAGGACCGCTGCTTGCGCTGACCGCCGTCATCGTGGTGGGAACCGCGTTCGGGTCTTTTTAGCGCTGCTACAGGCCACTAGCGCGCGGTCCACCCGCCATCGACCGGAAGCGACACACCGTTGAGTTGTGCCGCCGCATCCGAGCACAGGAAGACGGCCAGCGCGCCGAGTTGGGCCGGCGTCGTGAACTCGAGCGACGGTTGCTTCTCGCCGAGCAACTTGATTTTGGCGGCTTCCTCATCGAGTTTTTCGCGAGCGGCAAGCGCGTCGATCTGTTTCTGCACCAATGGCGTAAGCACCCAACCGGGACAGATTGCGTTACAGGTGATGCCGGTCGTCGCGGTCTCCAGCGCGACGCTTTTCGTCAGCCCCACGACCCCGTGTTTCGATGCCACGTAAGCCGATTTGTCCACCGAAGCCACGAGGCCGTGTACCGACGCAATATTGATGATCCGACCCCAATTGCGTTCGAGCATTTGCGGCAACGACGCGCGGATCGCCAGAAATACCGCGGTGAGATTGATCGCGATCACCGCGTCCCAGCGATCGATCGGAAACTCGTGCACCGGCGAGACGTGCTGGATGCCGGCGTTGTTGACCAATACATCGACGCGTCCGAGTTCGCGCGTTGCGAACTCGATCAATTCCGTCACCTCAGCGGGTTTGCTGAGGTCGGCGCCACTGAAGGCTACGCGGACGCCGTGCGTTGCCGCGATTTCGCGGCGCAGCTTTTCGATTTCGCCCGGTTCGCCGAAGCCGTTGATGACGAGATCGGCGCCGTCCGCGGCGAAAGCCCGCGCGATGCCGAGTCCAATCCCGCTCGTCGAACCGGTCACAACAGCAACTTTCCCTTTCAACATCACGTAGCTCCTTGGTGGATCAAATCGGTGGTTGACGACTCCAACGGCGCACGATGGCGCGATAACCCAGCGCGCTGAGCAAGCTCGCCACAATGAGTACGAGCACGAGCTGGACCAGGCGCCAGAACGTATGGTCCACCAACGACTCCACGCGGTCGGACGCGCGGTCCGACAGCTGAGTCAGCGCCGGCACATTGGTATCAACCTGGTTGAGCAATTCCTGCAGTTGCTGGGCCGTGGCGCCGAGTTGGCGCGCCGTCTCGGTGTATTGCGTGATGTCGAATGGTTGCCGCGGCGACGCCGCGGACGAGTCGGGGCGCTGGAAACGCGCCATCAGTAAATCCAGTGACGCAATCGTGCCCTTCAGCGAATCGGACGTTGCGGTGCCGGCTTCGAGAGTCGAGCGCAACTCGACGATCAATCCTTGCAGTTGCGTTTGCCGGGACTCGAGCAAACCGGTCAGTTGTTCGATCGTTGCGGCGCGTTCCTTTGCCAATGCATCCGGCAGACCGGCCGCGAGGTTGCTCGTTTGTTGCGCAGCCGCGGTGAGGCGCCCGACGTTATTCAGCAGATTC
>CAYUMA010000013.1:0-2346 GCA_964445675.1 uncultured Pseudomonadales bacterium
AGGCTCGACACGCGCGCAGGTCGTCGAATCGCCATCGCTTGCACGATCATGCCGCCCAATGACGCGCCGCATACGTGTGCGCGCTGCAGGTCGAGCGCATCGAGCAGGCCGAACGCATCGTCCGCCATGTCGTCGAGCGTATAAGGCGCCGTAATCGGCTCTCCGGCGAGCATCTGCATCATCACCGCAGCCATGTCGGGCGCACCCGCGGCATCGAATTTCGACGACAGCCCGACGTCGCGATTGTCGAATCGGACGACGAAGTGGCCGGCTGCGGCGAGTTGTTCGCAGAACTCGCGGCGCCATTGAATCATCTGCGCGCCCAACCCCATCACCAGCAACAGCGGGCGGCGCGAGCGCTCGCCGAAAGTGTCGTATTCGATCCGAATGCCGTTCGCGGCTACGTTTGCCATGCTTACCTTGCGTGTTTTGATCAAGGTCGCGTACGTTAGCAAGCTCGCAACGACAAGGCCAACTCATGACCGCGTTCGACAATCCGCACTTCATCAACACCAACGGCATCCGCATGGCGGTCTACGAGCAAGGCTCCGGCAAGCCGATCGTGTTGTGTCACGGTTTCCCCGAACTCGCGTTTTCGTGGCGCCACCAGATGCAACCGCTCGCCGATGCGGGTTATCACGTGCTGGCACCCGACCAACGCGGTTATGGGCGCACCGACAAGCCGGGCGCGATCGAGGACTACGACATCGTCGCGCTGACCAGCGACCTTGTCGGCCTGTTAGATCACTACGGCTATCCCGATGCGGTATTCGTCGGCCACGATTGGGGCGCGATCGTCGTGTGGGCGATGGCGATGCTGCATCCGGATCGCGTCGCCGGCGTGATCAATCTGAGCGTGCCTTTTATGGATCGCGGCACGACCGAGTGGGTGGGATTCTGGGAGAAGCTGCTCGGCGGCGACTTCTACATCGTCCACTTCAACCGCCAATACGGCGTCGCGGATGCAGCGTTTGCGCGCGACCCCAAGAATCTATTGCGCAATCTTTATCGCACCGGGCAATGGAATTCACCGCCGCGTGCGCTGCAACCCGGCATGGCCATGATCAACATGGTGGACGTGACGGATCCGCCGGGACAACTGATGATGTCGGAAGCGGAACTGGACGTGTTCGCAAAAGCGTTTGCGGCCGGCGGCTTCACGGGGCCCATCAACTGGTATCGCAACTTCACGCGCAACTGGACCACGCTCGGCAACGTCCCGCAGAAGGTGGAGTGTCCTGCGTTGATGATCCACGGCGAGCACGACATCGTGCCCGCGTCACCGAAGCTCAAGGAGTTCGTGCCGCGCGCCGAGGTGGCCACGCTGGAATGCGGGCATTGGATCCAGCAGGAACAACCCGCGCAGACCAACGCACTGATGTTGGGTTGGCTCGCGCGAAACTTTCCGGCTTAGTCTGCCCAACGACAACGGGCGCCGCCGCCGCGCGGCGCCCGTTGATGTCGATCGATCAGATCAACGACAGAATCGCCGCGATCAGCGCGCCAAACACCAGCACCGCGGTCGCGAGCACAGAGATGATCACCCCCGTCCCGCGCTTGTCCGGATTACCGACATACAGATTGAAGTAGACCGCACGGCCGACGATGAATACCACGCCGAGGATCGCGGCCCACATCGGCGACACCCAGGATGCAAAGGCGTACAGACCCGGCAGGAAAATCACCAGCTGCTCCATCGTGTTCTGATGCACCCGGTGATAGCGCTCGAAGATTTCGTTGCCGGTCGTGGCTGGCGCCTTGACGCCGTATTTCCCACGCGCTTGACCGACCTTGATACCGAAGTAGAAGTACTCGAGCAGCGCCAACATGGCGACTATGGTGACCCAGGCCATTTGATCCCCTCCGATCCGCTTTGGATTGTCGTTCTGGTGCATGCGCGTCGGTCGACCACCGGCGCCGATGCGCGTCGATCATCCGTCATAGCGCAGGCGCGCGGCAAGTTCAGTCCGTCATGAAGCTGCCGTTCGCCTCGGCTACGGTCGCGTCGGTGTCGCACCGGATCACGCGACCTTCGAGCTGAACCAACCGGCCCTTGCGTTTCAGCATACGACCCTCGACGCGCACCGGCGTGCCGATCGGCAGCGCCTCGCGATAGCGGATATCGGCGCGCGCCGTGAAACAGCGTTCTCCCTGCAGCCACAACCAATTCGCCATCACGTCGTCGAGCAGACTGAAGATGATGCCGCCGTGCGTCAGACCCTGATAACCCATGTGCACATCACTCGGTGTGAACTCGGCGCGGCAGACGTCACCATCGATGCGGAAGACGAGCTTCAGTCCGATGGGATTGCCTGGACCGCAGACGAAGCAACGATTGGCCGGTGA
>CAYUMA010000014.1:0-6534 GCA_964445675.1 uncultured Pseudomonadales bacterium
GGTATGTACTGAGCAAACTCCTCGAAACGTTCGATCCGCAAGTGATGGCGTTGGGCCACATCGTCAGCGGCCATACGCTGAAGCATCTCGCCGCTGCAGTCGCCCCCGGCGTCGTTTGTCTGATGTTGCTGCGCCGGACGCTGATCGAACCGCGCGCCAACTGATCCAATCCCGGAGGTGCACCCGTTCGCGTGCTGCTGGTTGAAGACGACCGGATGATCGCCGATGGCGTGTTGACCGCGCTGCGGCAGGACGGCCACGGCGTCGATTGGGTGGGCGACGGCGCCGCCGCATCGGCTGCGCTGCGCGCTGCGACGTTCGATCTTGTGCTGCTCGACCTCGGTCTGCCGCGGCGCGACGGCTTGGCGGTGTTGCGCGAACTGCGTGACCGCCGCGATCAGACGCCGGTGATCATCCTCACCGCGCGCGACGAGGTGCGCGACCGCGTGGCGGCGCTCGATGCCGGTGCGGATGACTACATCGTCAAGCCGTTCGATCTCGACGAAGTTCTTGCGCGGATGCGCTCGGTGCTGCGCCGCGCGGGCGGCCGCAGCGAACCCTGCATCGAGCACAACGGCATTCGCCTCGATCCGGTGAACCACGAAGTGTTGTGCAACGGCGCGCCGGTGCAGCTGTCGGCGCGTGAATTCGCGGTGCTCGAAGCACTGTTACAACGGCCCGGCGCGGTGCTGTCGCGCGCGAAGCTCGAAGATCGCCTCTATGGCTGGGACGACGCGATCGAGAGCAACACGATCGAGGTGTACATCCACGCATTGCGCCGCAAGCTCGGCTCCGGGGCGATCCGAACACTGCGCGGCGTCGGCTACTTCGTCCCGCGCGAATGACGTCGCTGCGCGTTCGATTGTTGGTTGGACTGCTGGCGCTGGTAGTGGCGGTGTCGTTGCTCGCGGGACTCGTCACATATCGCCGTGTCCTCGACGAAACTTCGACGCTGTTCGACTATCAGTTGCGGCAGATGGCGCTATCGCTGCGCAATCAGATCTCGATCGCGCCGCGTGTCGAACTGCCCCCTGAGCAGGGCGACAGCGATTTCGTGATTCAGATCTGGGACCCGTTTGGGGCGCGCGTCTATCTGTCGCGCCCGGGGCTGCCGATGATCAACCGTGCCACGCTCGGTTACGACGACGTGACGCTGCAGCGCGAGCGCTGGCGCGTGTACAGCCTGCAGACCCGCGATGGTGTGATTCAGGTGGCGCAACCCTGGCGCGTGCGCGAACAACTCGCCGGTGAAGCGGCGCTGCGCGTCGCGCTGCCACTATTATTGCTGCTGCCGCTGATGGCGGCGGCCGTTGCGTGGATCATCGGCCGCAGCCTGCTGCCACTCGAGCGCGTCACTGCGGAAGTGCAGCGACGCGACGTAAATAGCCTCTCGCCGATCGAAACGCCCAGTCTTCCGCAGGAAGTGGCGCCGCTCATCGGTGAACTGAACCGGCTGCTCGCGCGCCTGGCTGAAGCATTCGACGCGCAGCGCGCGTTCGTCGCCGACGCCGCACACGAACTGCGTTCGCCGTTGACGGCACTGCGGCTGCAGTTGCAACTGCTGGCCCGGGCGCCGGACGAAGCTGCTCGGGAAGCCGCGCGCGGCAAACTCGGCGCGGCGATCGAACGCTCGATCCACCTCGTGGAACAACTGCTGACGCTGGCGCGCAACGAGCCCGACAGTGCGCGCGGCCAGTTGTTGCCGTTGGCGCTGGACGAGGTGGCGCGCGTCGGCATCGCCGACGCGCACGGGCTCGCTGCCGTGCGCGGTATGGAACTGACCCTTGATGCGCCCGATCGTGTCATCGTGCAGGGTGATGGCGACGCGCTGCGTATACTCGTGCGCAACCTGGTCGACAATGCCGTGCGCTACACGCCCGCCAACGGATGTGTTCAGGCGCGCGTCGCGGCGGAACCGGGCGGTGGTGCGCGGTTCGAAGTCGATGACTCCGGTCCCGGCATCCCCGCAATCGAGCGCGAGCGAGCCTTCGACCGTTTTTTCCGGCGCGACGGTTCGCCCGAAGGCGGAAGTGGCTTGGGGCTCGCGATCGTCAATGCCATTGCTCACCGCCACGCGGCGACGGTGGCGCTCGGCGAATCGCCGCTGGGGGGGCTGCGAGTCACCGTTTCGTTCCCATCGGAACAACGGATGACACGGCTTTAAGACTGGCTTAAGCAAATGAGCGGAGGCTGGAGGCACACTGACGCCGCGCACGCGGCAAGGAGTCTCCGATGCGTTTCAGAAAATCCACTACGGCGGTCGCGGCGGTCGCGGTCTTTGTAGCCGGCGCGGCCAGCGGTCTGACGGCCCCTTCGATGCTGAAGACGAGCATCGCGTCTACAGCGTCGGTCGACGAAGCTGTGGCACCCGGTCCCATTCCACTTGCTACGGCGCCGAACTATCGCGCCATCGTGATGCAGAGCGGCCCGGCCGTGGTCGGCATCACGACGGAAGGCAACGTCAAAACGAGTGACGAGAGCATGGCGCGCGGCTTCGGGAACGGTCCCGGCGGCAATGACCCGTTCCAGCAGTTCTTCCGGCAACTGCCGATTCCGCATGACAACGTGCCACAGCGCTCGCTCGGTTCAGGCTTCATCGTCAGTGCCGACGGGCTCATCCTGACGAATGCGCATGTGGTGCGCGATGCGAAAAAGGTGGTGGTGAAACTCGCGGACAGACGCGAGTTCGAAGCGAAAGTGCTCGGCTCCGATCCGGTCACCGACATCGCGGTGCTGAAGATCGACGCACCGAATCTGCCGACCGTGCGATTCGGTGACGCGGATCAGCTCGAAGTGGGCGACTACGTGCTCGCGATCGGACAGCCGTACGGTTTCGAAGAGAGCGCAAGTGCCGGCATCGTGAGCGCGAAGGGGCGCTCGCTCCCCGGTGATTCCACCGTGCCGTTCATCCAGACCGATGTCGCGGTGAATCCGGGCAACTCAGGCGGCCCGCTGTTCGATTCGAGCGGCGCCGTCGTCGGCATCAATTCGCAGATCTACAGCAACACGGGCGGCTACGCGGGCGTGTCGTTCGCGATTCCGATCAACGTCGCGCTGCAGGTACAAGATCAGATCGTCACCCACGGCAAGGTGGAGCATGCGCGCCTCGGCGTCGGCGTGCAGCCGTTGGGACAGCAGTTGGCCGACGCGTTCAAACTCGACAATCCATCCGGCGCGTTGGTCGCGAAAGTCGAACCCGACAGCGCTGCCGAGCGCGCGGGTATCCAGACCGGCGACGTCATTCTGCAGTTCAATGGTGAACCGCTGACGAGCGCCGGGGATCTTTCCGCCAAGGTTGGTATGGCGCGGCCCGGTGATACTGCGAAGCTCGAGATCTGGCGCGACGGCAAACCGTTGACGATCAAGGCGACCCTTGGAAGCGCAACGCAGATTGCGTCCGCCGACGGCGACGGCGCTTCGGTCACCGATCAGGGACGCCTGGGTTTGAGTGTGCGCCCGCTGACGCCGCAGGAACGCGATCAGGCCGGCGTACCGGGCGGATTGTTCGTCGAAGGCGCGCGTGCGCCGGCCGCCGATGCCGGCATCCAACCCGGCGACGTGGTGCTGTCGGTCGACGGTGTGCCGGTGAACAGCGCCGAGGAGTTGCGCGAGAAGATCGGTCAGCACGACAAGCAGGTCGCGCTGCTGATCCAGCGTGGTGAAGCGCGCATCTTCGTGCCGGTGCAACTCAGTTAGCGCGCGCCACGACGAAGTCGTTGGTGCATCTGACTGAATGCCAGCGATGTTCCAGGCCCGCAAGCCGTCAATGGCTTGCGGGCCTTTTCATTTTCGGCGAATCGAGTGACAGCGAGCCAGAATGTATGCACACTATTTTTGATTCGGTGCGTCGCATCGCGGTCAGTCAACCAAACGAGGAATTCAGTATGCAGAGGCTCAACGTGCACGGCGTGTGCGCAGGCGCTTGCTTGTGGGTTGCGGTAATGATGATGGTTGGTTGCGCGTCTGCCCCTCCAGCGCGTTCGACCCCGCAGCACTCGACGATCACCTACGGACGTATTACCGCGGTCGACCGAGTGACGCTTGGCAACGCGGACGCTCAGAGGGCCGGCGCGCTCCTCGGCGGTTCGCTCGGAATGCTCTCCGGCTCGGGAGAGTCGCAAAGCAATCGTGCGTTGCGCGGTATGGGCGGTGCATTCGCCGGTCAGCAGCTCGCACGCGCGATGAGCAACGAACAAGGTTTTCGATACACGATTCTTCAGGCGAACGGTCGAACGATCACGTTCGTGACGGATGGTGCCGGCATGCGCGTCGGCGACTGCGTTTCGTTGGAGCGCGGTCAGTTCAACAATGTGCGCCTCGCGCCGGATTCGAGTTGCGCGGCGAGCGGATCGCCCGTGACGCCGTCCCGCGAGGACGTGAGTGAGGCCGACGCCTGTGATGCTGCAAAGCAGCTACTGCTTCAGGCGAACGATGAAGCAGCGTTCGGCGTGGCGGAGCGCCGGGTCCGGCTACTGTGTAACGACTGAGCGAAGGCGCGCTAGGGCTGGTCCTCGGACCGCAGTCGGCGCGCCGCGTACACCAGCGCCGCGCCACACGCGAGTTCGACGCCGAACGGAACGATGACCGCGGGTGACGTCCCATCGAATGCGAAGCCGATTGCGCGGCCGAACGCGATCGCGCCGAGTACCGCCGCGGCCGCGTATAGCCAGTGTCGCGCACCGCGCCGAAGCCCCATCGCCGCGAACAGACCGATCGCCAGAAATGTGCCGCCGAGGTCGCCGCGAATGGTCGAAAGGCCCGCGGTACCGTCCGGCGAGATCGCAAACTCGGCAGCCATCACCTCGGGCGTGAAGAAGAAGCGCAGGCCCCACGCGATGAAGAACAGGGCAATGAGGCCGATGAGTGTGCGGACCAGGAATGTCATGGGTTCAATCCTCGAAGTAGTTGCGGGAGATGCTCAACTCGACCCCAGCGGAAGCGACAGCATGGCAATCGAGAAGGAGATCCGCAACGTGGGCGTGTCGACCAGGTTCATGAGTGCAGGCCTCGCGGCGTCGAATTCGCTATCATGACGTCCGATCGCTCGCCGGAGGCAGCGGCACTCGAGTACCCGCAAGCCGCGACCACCCGCCAAACAGCCAATCCATTCCGCCATGCGTTGTCTAGCCCCTTTGTCCAGTCGTTTGCTCGTGTTGTTGGTGATCAGCAGCTTGCTGTCCTCATGCGCGCTCTTTCGCAATAGAGCCGGCGAAGCGGCCGCGGAAGCGCTTTTGCAGCTGCAGCTCGACGTCATGCGGTTTGCGGACGAATACGCCGGGCGCGTGACGGATCAGGTTGTCGCATTTCAACGGGGCACGGACGATCCGAGCGAGCGATTGCTCGCGCAGACATGGCTGGTCACGCAGTCGACGGCCGCCTTTACGATTGCAACCGGCCCCAACCCGGAGCTGAACGTCATCGACATGCTGGTGTTTGTCGTGCTCAGTCGGATGGTGATCGAGGACCATTGGAGCGGGGAACTCTACGGCTCGCGTGCCGATGGCCTGCGTGCCGTGCATCAAGCACTCGAGAATCGCGCCTGGACATTGGCGAAAAACCTGCTGACGCCGGCGCAGAGCAGTGAGCTGAAGTCCAGCATCGACGCGTGGCACCAGCAGAATCCAAACCAGCGTGCCGTTGCGTACATCCACCTGGAGGACTTTGCCTTCGCGACGAGCACTATGCGTCCCGGCGCAACCTCCAGCGGCAGTGTCTTTTCGTTCCTCGGCCTCGACCCCCTCAGCAACCTCGACCCGGCGGTGCGCCAACTGGCGCAAGCACGCCAGCTCGCTGAACGGGCGCTTTTCTACGGCCAGCGCACGCCACAACTCGTCGTGATGGAGGCCCAACGACTCGCGTTCACGCTGGCGGTCATGCCGGAATCCGTGAATCTGCTGAATAACGTCGGGCGCCTCACCGCGGCTGCGCAACAAACGAGCAACCTCGCGGCCGGTCTGCCGGATGCATTGGCAAAGGAACGCGCCGCGACGATCGAACAACTGACCGGCTTGCTCGAGTCCCGGCAAACACAACTGCAAGGATTGATCGTCGAGGTGCGCTCGACTCTTGAAGCCGGCACCGCGACGTCCGATTCGCTGAAAGGCACGATTGCGTCGCTGGATGCACTGATGGGGCGCTTCGAGCGTCCTGACGCATCTGCAGGCACTGCGACGCCGCGGCCACCGTTCGACATCACGCAATACACCGAGACCGCGCGGCAGCTTGGCGTCACGGCGCAACAACTGCAGGAATTGCTCAACCAGGTCGATACCAATGTCCCTGCGCTGACTCAGCTGTCGGACCGCGCGTCCGACCGGGTTGAGTCGTTGGTGGACCATATGTTCTGGCGCCTCGTCCAGCTTGTGCTCGTACTAATTGTCGCAAGCGTGCTCGGCGCGCTCGGCTATCGCGCCATCGTGCGCCGTTGGAGTCGTCAACCACCGATTTGATCCACCAAGGAGCTACGTGATGTTGAAAGGGAAAGTTGCTGTTGTGACCGGTTCGACGAGCGGAATTGGACTCGGCATCGCCCGG
>CAYUMA010000015.1:0-7543 GCA_964445675.1 uncultured Pseudomonadales bacterium
TCAAGCCGACCGAGATCCCGACCTTCGAGCACAGGCCTACGCGATAATCCAGCGACAACAATTCGACCTTGCCTCGCGTGATTTCCGATACGCGTGGTTGAGCGATACCCAAACGCTTCGACGCCTGGGCCTGTGTGAGGCTCTCCCGTTCGATCCACTTGCGCAGTGTTTCCGCCAGTTTTGCACGCAGCAGCATGACTTCCGCCTAGTGAGGCGGGAAGCCCAGATCCAGAAAGATATTTCCGGTCGACTTAGTCACTTTCCTAGCCATGAGCACTCCCCTTTGCGAGCTCGCTTGCAATCCGGTAGCGCTGCTTTGCCAAGTTCAGGTCCGAATGCGCTGTCTTCTGCGTCTTCTTGTGAAATGCGTGCAGCACGTACACCGCCTCGGCGAATCTAGCAACGTAGATCACCCGATACGCGCCCGCCGAATCTCTTACACGAATCTCGCAGGCGCCCGGCCCCACGCTGGTCAAGGTCTTCCAGTTGTCGGGATTGCGCCCGACCTGGACCATGAACAAGTCGTAGCCGGCGCGGGTACGAGCGGACTTCGGAAATGCGGCGAGGTCGTCCCTCGCACCACCGACGAAGCGGATCGGCTTCATGACGTCATCATACGAATATTCGTATATAAGTCAATGCCAGCATCGAAATCTTGGAAGAGTCGGAGGCATCTAATAATTGGACTTGGGCTCGGCGCCGGGGAATCGATCCATCGTTCGCAGCGTCGGGAAGAGCCGCATCCAGATACCGGTGACCGCGATCGTCGCGACGCCGCCGAACACGACCGACGGCACCAGACCGAACCACGCCGCGGTGACGCCCGACTCAAACTCGCCGAGTTCATTCGACGCGCCGATGAATACCGCGTTCACGGCGCTGACGCGACCACGAATGGCGTCGGGCGTCTCCAGTTGAATCAATATGCGACGAATGTAGACGCTGACCATGTCGCCGATGCCGAGCGTCACGAGGCACGCGAGCGACAGCGCGAAACTGTTAGACAGTCCGAACACGATGATCGAGAGTCCAAACAGTGCAACGCCAGCGAACATCCACGCACCGATGGCGCGCGTGATCGGGAAGAAAGCGAGCGCCGCCGCCGTCAGCGCGGCGCCGACCGCCGGCGCCGTTCGCAGCAGGCCGAGCCCTTCGGGCCCGACTGCGAGAACGTCGCGCGCAAACATCGGCAGCAGCGCCGTCGCGCCGCCGAACAGCACCGCGAACAGATCGAGCGAGATTGCACCGAGCACGACCGGCCGCGAGCGCACGAAGCGCAAGCCTTCGAGCACGGTGTGCCAGTTCGCGGGTTCCGTGCTGCGCGCAAGCTTCGGCGTGCGAACCGCGAGCATCAATCCGACAGCAACCGCCAACACCGCGGCGACGACGCTGTACACGGTGGTCGCGCCGACGACATACAACAAACCGCCCAACGCCGGACCGAGAATCGTTGCGACATTGATCGTCGACGAACTGAGCGCGACTGCGTTGCCGAAGGCTTCGCGCGGCACCAGGTTCGGCGTGATCGCCTGCGCAGTCGGCATCGAAAATGCGCGCGCCGTACCGAACAGGGCGAGCACCCCGAAAACTGGCCACACTGCGGCCATGCCGTACCACGTGAAACCAAGCAGCAACAGCGCGCAAAGCACCTGAGCGACGTTGCACCACACGAGAATGAGCCGTCGATCGAAGCGATCCGCGATCTGTCCGGCGGGCAGCACGAACACGATGAATGGCAGAAACTGGGCGAGGCCGATGAGACCGAGGTCGAGTGGATCATTCGTGATTTCGTAAACCTGCCAGCCGACCGCGACGCTCTGCATCTGCACCGCGAGCGTCGCGACGAAACGGGCCGACAAATACAGCGTGAAGTTGCGGTACTTCAGCGCGCTCAACGGCCCGGACTTCGTCGCTCCCGTCACTCCAATCCCGCTTTGCGCAACGATTCGATGACGCGCGCCTTCATTGCGGGGTTTGCCGCAAACCCCGACGCTTGAACGACGACCGCTTGGGAGAACCTGGGCTCGATCCGGTGCGCCGCGACGATGGCGCTACGGGCTTCGTCGATCCGCGCGAGCTCGACTGCGTTCAGGATGACGTCGAAATGCCCCCAGATGTAATCCGGTTTGTGCGCGACCACTGTCCGGGCGTAGTCGAGTCCCGTGTCGAACTGACCGAGCATCCAATGTGCCTCAGACAGATTTTCTAGGCCGAGGTGTACGTCAGGTCCGTGCGGATCGAGGTCCAGCATGTGCGTCGTGGCCTCGATGCAGCCTTCGGCGTCGCCGGACGCCAGCCGCGCGAAGCCGAGGCTGTTCCACGCCGTCGGGAGGCTTGGATTTAGCTCCACCGCCCGATTCAACGAGACGAGGCCGCTGCGCGGATCCCCGGACAGCACGAGCCCAAAGCCAAGGGCTTGGTGGGCTTGCGCGTCGAGATTGTCCAGTTCGACAGCGCGCCTGGCAAATTGCAGCGCGAGTGCGAGGTCGCCGTCGTCGCGCCCCATCTGCTGGCTCCAGCGCATCGCGTAGATGCGCGACGCTTTCGCGTGCGCTGACGCGAACTGGGGTTCGATCGCGATGGCTTGTTGGAACAACGCGAGCGCCGCGCCGTAGTCGGGCAGCGTCCCGCGCGCGTGATGTTCCACCCCGAGTTCGTACAGACTCCAGGCCTCGAGGTTCCGCGTGCCGCGTTGCCGCGCGCGATTGGCCTCGGCGCGCGACAAGTCGCCGACCAGCGGTGCCGCGATCGCGGAACTGATTTCGTCCTGCAGATCGAACATGCCGGCGACCGGGCGATCATAGGTCTGACTCCACAACGTCGCGCTCGATTGTGCATCCACCAGTTGGGTGGTGACGCGGATACGATCGCCGGCGCGGCGCACGCTGCCTTGCACGACATAGCGCACGTTCAGATCCTTTGCGATGCGTCTGACGTCGACATTGTCGCGGTACCGGAAGCTCGACGCGGGTGCGATCACCCTAAACGAGCGCCACGCGGAGAGGCGCATGATCAGATCTTCAGCGAGGCCGTCGGCGAAGATCGCGTGCTGCGGATCCTCCGAGTGGTTTTCGAATGGCAATACCGCGATGGCGGGACGCTCGGTCACGCCCGCGGGCGCAACGTTCACGTCCGCCGTTTCATTGTGCGCCGACGAGACAGTTACTGCCGACGCAGACGCCGGCTTCGAGTGCGTGACCGCGAACCAGCTTGCCATTGCGCGAAACGCGGCGATGACGAGCGCGAGCGCGCTTCGAAGCGAGCGGCGCGCGCCGATTTTCCGCGCGGGCCCGGCGCTCCCGTGCGTCGGCGCTGTCTCGCCCGTCAGCTCGCCGATGCTCGCGACGACCTTGCGCCAGTTCGGCGCATCGACGTCGCCGCGCCAGCCGTTCAGGTCGGCGTACTGGATCATGTTGAACGGCCGCGGCGGGACGGTGCCGTCGGCGCTGACCTGCACGAGCCTCCCGGCGACGCGCCCGGCCTCCGCTTCTGCGCGCACCCAGTCGGACGCGATCGCGTCGTTGGACCAGAGCACAACGATCGCTTTCGCCGCGCCCAGCCGCTCGTCGATCACTGCCGAAAACGGGCGATGCACGGGCAGCTCTTCATCCCACCACACAGTGTGATCGAGCGCGCGCAGCGCGGCGGCGATCCGCCGCGTCAGTGCGGTCGTCGATTGAGCGTGCGAGATGAAGACATCGGCGATGTCGACCGTCCGTGCGGGCGTCGTCATGCGGTCAAGCGTGCCCGAACGCAACGATGCCGTCGAATCGTCAGGTGCTCGCCTGCAAACGCTTCGCCCGCCACAGCCCGAACAGACTCACCGCCACCCATGCGGCCTCTACGACGAATGCCGACAGATTGAAGTCGAACAGCAGCGAGATGGAGATCGCGCCGGCGCCGAGTGCGTTCAATACCGAATAGGCGGGGCGCCGCGCATCGAGCCGGCCGATCTGCAGCGCGAAATAGGTGCCGAGGATCAGCGCGACGCCGACGTTGCCGACCAGATCGTGCCATTGGTATTCGGCCATCCTTCACCTTCCATCACCGCTAGCGGTTTCGCTTCGGCGCGCATGTTGTCATCATTCGGCAGCCCCCGCATTTTTTGGAACGACATGAAGCCGCTGCTGCCCGCATTCTCGCTGCGCGACCAGAACGGTAACGACCGCGCGTTCCCGCAGGGGGACGGCCGCCCCGCGCTGATTGTGATCGTCAAGGAAGATTGCCCGACGTGCGGCCTCGTGATGCCGCTGCTCGAAGCGTTTCACCGCGGCTATGGTGCGCAGATCGACGTGCAGGTCGTCGGTCAGACGGTGCCCGGCAACGCCGCGCTGATCGACCGCCATGATCTGACCTGCGCCGTGCTCGACGATTCCCGGCTCAAAGTGTCGTTCGCGTACGACACCGACATCGTGCCAGCGGTATTCGTCGCGGACGCACACGGCCGGGAAGTCACGCGTGTACAAGGCTTCGATCGCGCCGAGTGGCAGCAGCTCGACGGGGTGTTGGCGGAACTCGCCGGCGCGAACGCAACGCAGGCGCGCATCGATTGGGCCGCGTTGCCGGCGTGGCGTCCGGGCTGCGGTTCGTTGTCGGTAGATCCGCGCTACGCGGATCGATTGCGCGCGGAAGCGGAGAACAGCCCGCTGCGCGCGCGCAAGATCGAAATCGCGCCGCAGGACGACGAGTTCGAGTTCATGTTCGACCAGGGATTCACCGATGGCTTGCCGGTGGTGCCGCCGACGCCGGAGCGCGTGATCCGAATGTTGTCGGGAACGCGCCGCGATCCGCAGCAGGTGGTCGCGTTGGTGCCGCCGAACATGGGCGAAGCGACGGTTGAGAAGATTGCGATCAATGCGGTACTCGCCGGGTGTCGTCCCGACTATCTGCCCGTAGTCATAGCCGCATTAGAAGCGGTGTGCACGGACGCGTTCAACATCCATGGCGTGATGGCGACGACGATGGGCGCAAGTCCCGTGCTCGTCGTCAACGGACCCATCCGCGCACGCATCGGCATGAACATGAAGATCGGCGCGCTGGGGCAGGGTAATCGCGCGAACGCAGCGATCGGCCGCGCGGTGCGGCTCGTGATCCGCAATATCGGCGGTGCGAAGCCCGGTGGCACCGAACGCTCGACAATGGGCAATCCGATGAAATTCACGATGTGTTTTGCCGAGTGGGAAGAGCGCAGCAACTGGACGCCGCTTCATGTCGAGCGCGGGTTTGCACCTACCGACTCGGTGGTGACGGCTTATGCGATGTCGAGCGGGCCGTCGTTGATCGTCGATCAGACGTCGCGCACCGCCGCGCAGGTCGCCGGCAGCATCGGGCTCGGGATGGAGGCGATCCACCATCCACGCGCACACATGATGTCCGATGCGCTGCTCGTCGTGTGTCCCGAGCACGTCGACACGCTGCAAACCGGGGGTTATACGAAGGCCGATCTACGACGGCGGATTCAAGAGGTCACGAGTCGCCCCTTGAGGGAACTGGTCAGCAATGAAGTGTCCGGAGTCGGCATGAGCGCGGACAAGGCCAAGTCGCTGTCGGCCGACGCGCTCGACCGGCGGCTGCCGAAGTTCGCGTCCGAGGATATGATCCATATCGTGGTGGCCGGTTCCGACGCCGGCAAGTTTTCCGGTCTGTTCCATGGCTGGGTCGGCGGCGAGATCGGTTCGATGCCGGTGTCGCGTCTGATCGATCCGTATTGAGGTCCGTATTGAGGTCCATATTGAGGAGAAGCTGATGACGACAATTCTGGATCCCACCAACGAACGCGCACCGATCGCGCGGCAGTTGACGCCGCGTTCGGGCACCGTGTCGGGCACCGTCGCGTTTCTCGACATCTCGAAGCCGCGCGGCAACGTGCTGCTCGATCGGCTCGAGGAGCAATTGAAGTTGCGCGCGCCCGGCATCACGGTTGCGCGTTATTCGAAGCCGACGTTCGCGAAGCCGGCGCCGGATGCGCTACGCGCGCAGATCAGGGCGCACAGCGACTACGTCGTCGAGGCGCTCGCCGACTGAGGCTCCTGTACCACGTGCAGTTTGCATGACACGGTGCATTTCGAGATCCACGGTGTTCCATCCGTGGCGATTGTTTCGAGCGAGTTCGAAGACGCGGCCGCGGAACAGGGCAGGGCGCTCGGCCTCGATGCGCGCTGCTGTTTCGTCGCGCACCCGATCCAGGACCGCACGGACGCCGAGATGCGGCAACTGGCGGATGACATCCTCGACGACGTCATCGCCGCGTTGACCAAAAATCCGGTGCTTCCTCAGTAGCGAGTACGGCGCCCAATGAAGCAATCGTTAGGCGTCGCGCTGCTGCTGTTGCTCGCGACCGCGTGTGCGTCCGACAAGGCGCTGCAACACGACGTCGAATACTGTTGCGGGCCGCCTGGCGCGCGGCCGGCGACGTTCAGCGTCGAGCTGCGAGCGGTACCCGCGTTCCTCGTGGCCCCGTTGCGCGCCGAACTGGTGGCCGCGCTGACGGCGAGGGGTCTGCGGCAGGACGATACGCATCCGGATGCGCTTGTGACGCTGACGTATACCGCGATCTACCACGATGCCGGCAAGCCGCTGCCCGATGACGGCTTCGGTGATCCGGTGGTGCACAGCGGTCAGCGCAAGTTCGACGCGCACGTCACACTCGACGTGCGCCGGGCTGCCGATGGTGCAGAGCTGCTGCGCGGTGTGCTGTCGCGCGAGCACAAGGTATCCGTCGGCGAATACGATCACGCGAAAGGCCGCCCTGAGCTGCGGCGCGGATTCGATGCGTTGTTAACACGAATGCCGAAATCGTGACGGTACAGACGCCTACCGGCGTTCCGCAACCGCTCAGCGGCATCACCGTGCTCGACTTCGGCCAGATCTATAACGGGCCGTACTGCGGCTTCCTGCTCGCGATGGCCGGTGCGCGCGTCATCAAGGTTGAGTCGCCTCAAGGCGAAGTGCTACGCGCGCGCGGTGCCGGCAGTTCGGCGAGCTATCCGTTCGCGATGCTCAATTCGAACAAAGAAGCGATCACGCTGAATCTGAAGTCGGAGCGCGGCCGCGAACTGTTGCGCGGCCTCGTCCAGAAGGCGGACGTCGTGTTGGAGAACTTTTCTCCCGGCACGATGGATCGCCACGGTGTTGGCAGCGATGCGCTGCGTGCAATCAATGCGCGGCTGATCTATGCCGCTGGAACCGGATTCGGCCGCACAGGCCTCCACAGCGACTATCTGGCGATGGACATCACGGTGCAGGCGATGAGCGGCGTCATGGCAATCACCGGTGACGGCGATGGACCGCCATTGAAAGCGGGACCCCCGTTGTGCGACTTCCTCGGCGGCATTCATTTGTACGGTGCGATCGTCACGGCGCTCTTCCAACGGGAGCGTACAGGGGCGGGGTTGGTCGTCGACGTCGCGATGCAGGACACGGTGTTTCCGACGCTGGCGACAGCGCTCGGCGCGATGCATGTTCTCGGCAAACATCCGGCACGAAATGGCAATCGCCATCCGGCGTTGAGCCTGGCACCGTACAACGTGTATCGCGCGCGCGA
>CAYUMA010000016.1:0-2896 GCA_964445675.1 uncultured Pseudomonadales bacterium
GTGCGTCCATGTGGTTGAGCCAACGGGTGATCAATGTCGCGCCGACGCCGTTGCCTTGTAGTCGGGGAAGCAGGTTGATGTGCAGATGCGATGGAAACGACTCGACGAGCGCGTCGGGCCTGCGCAGCGGATGATGGATGAGATAGCTCGCGGTCTCGTCGGCGGTCCAGGTGGCCGCACGGGCGCGGAGCGGCTCGACATAGCGCGGCCGCAGCGTAGGCCACCACTGCGCCTCGAGCCGCGCCTCGAATGCGCGCGTGTCCAGCGCGCCGACGATGTAACCGGCCACGCCGTCGGCGTCGACGACGACCAGCGCACTCTCCGGCTCGAGCAACGCGTACGGTGCGGCCCAGATATGGCCGACCAGGCTGCCGTCTGCGTAGAGATCCGACGCATCCTGTCCGCTCGCGCCGGTCAGCAGCGCGATGCGATACAGCGCCTCGATGTCGGCGACTTCGACGGAGCGTATCTCGAGCATTGACGGTATCTCCTCGACGAGCACGGGAACCCGGCCGGCGGAGTATTGCGGGGGCACCGTCGAATGGGAAGCTGGTTCGCCGCGCGGATCCTACGCGATGCGCAAACCCCCTATCGCGCGACTGCGAATGTTGCCCGACAATCGCACCACTTGGAGCCTAAGGAGTGAGCAAGCATGCGCATCGGCCAGACGATCGCCATCGCGTTCTACCTCGCCGTTGCCACGGGGCGCCGTGATCGATCTCGACCTGATGGGGCCGGGTGCGTCTGGTAAGGCGGCCGAGATGACGGTGTTGGCCGCTGCGGTCGCGGCGCGACTCTGACAGAGGCCAACGGTTTCTCTGTGGCGCGTGAATGCACGGTAAGCGACACTAGCCCGACAAAACAAACTGAGGGGAAGCGCATGGAAAACAACGAACGCATCATCAGAGACTTCATCGCGGCGTGGTCGCGGCTCGACGCCGACGAGCTCGTCGGCTACTTCACCGACGATGGCGTGTACTACAACATGCCGGCACAGCCGGTGAGCGGGCGCGAGAACCTACGCAAGTTCATCAAGGGGTTTCTGTCGAGCTGGAGCAAAACCGAGTGGGATGTGTTGCACATCGTCGCGAAGGGCGATGTGGTGTTCGCCGAGCGGCTCGACCGCACGGTCGCCGGTGGCAAGCCGGTGAACCTGCCGTGTTGCGGCGTGTTCGAGATGAAGAACGGCAAGATCGCGGTGTGGCGCGACTACTTCGACATGGCCACGTTCACGCGGGCGCTCGCATAGCGAATCGCCGCCCGCGGCCGGCGATGGCGAGGCGGGCAGAGGCAATACAGTTGGCCGGTAGTTCGAGAACGGCGCGTGAGTTCGTCAGGCGGCGCACACCGCCGCGCGACTGGAAATGCCGATGCCGCGCCGCGCCTGCCGGATGACGTTGCGATCGTGCCCGCTCGTGCAATAGCCGAGCGAGATACCGGTCGCAGGATCTCCCCATGCGATTTGCCCGCCGGCGCCACCGTGGCCGAATGCGAGCGGCGAGTTGGTATGGCCGAAGCCGCGGGCGTTGCGATGTTCGTCGCCGGCGATCACGACGCCGAGCGCGCGATTCGCGCTGTTGCCCATCAGATCGGGAAAGTGATTGCGCACCTTGAGCGCGTTGTTCAGCGTCTGTTCGCGCCAGATCTGCGCGCCGTCGAACGCCCGCCCGCCGTTCAGCAGCGCCTGGTAGAACAGCGCGAGTTCCGCGGCCGACATGATTCCACCGCCGCCCGGCACCGGGGTCTGGCGCGTTTCGGTGCTGTTGAATCCGGTCAGTGCATCCTCGGTGACTTCGGTCACCGGCGGCATCGGCGCGCCGAGCGCGGCATAGTCGGCCGCCGTCAACGCGTCGCCGTGATGCGTGACCGGCACGATGCGGTGATGCTCGTGCAGCGGCGCGCCGAGGAACATGTTCGGCAAACCGAGCGGGCCTGAGATGCGCTGGCGCACGAATTCAGCGAACTCGATACCGCTGCGGCGCTCGATGATTTCGGCGATCAGGTACATGCTCGACGTCGGGTGATATTCGTAACGCGTACCGACAGGCCAGTTCAGCGTCCACTCGGCGTAGCGTTCGAGGCGGCGTTTGTGGTCGCCCCATTCGGCAACGCGAAACGGCGCGTGCGGGAAACCGGCGGTGTGCGTGAACAACTGCTCAACGGTGATCGTGTCTTTGCCGTGTGTGCCGAATTCGGGAACGATGTCGGCCACGCGTTCGTTGATGTCGAGCTTGCCGTCCTGCATGACGAGCCAGCCGGCCGCCGACGTGATCGCCTTCGTCGACGAAAACACGTTGAACAACGAATCATCGGTTGCGTCGCCAAAACTCGCGAGTGCCGCGATCTTGCCGTTGCGGGCGATCGCCACCTGACACGCAGGCAATAAGCCCTCGTCGACTTCCTTTGCGGCCCGCTGCAGCAGCGCATCGAGCTTGTCGGAGTCGATGCCGACGGACTCGGGTGACTCGGCGAGAAAATGCGAATCGATCATTACTACTCCGATTAGTGATTGAACAGTTGGGGACTATTTCTTTGCCTGTGCGTTCTGCTGCACCATCATCGCAGTCAGCTGCCGCGCCATGCGCAGGAAGTCGTGCGGATAGGGCAGATGCGGCTCGCTGGCCGCGTCGATCCGCTCAATGGTGTCGTTGGGGAGTGTGACGTCGAGCGCCGCGAGATTGTCTTTCAACTGCTGTTCGTTTTTCGGTCCGATGATCGGCGCGACGACGCCGGGGCGCGCCAGGTTCCACGCGAGCGCGAGCGCGATCGGCGACACGTCGAGTTTGCCCGCCTCGTCGAGTACCGTCTTGACGATGTCGTGATTGCGTTCATTCAGCGCGCGGTTGCGCCAGATCTTCTGAAACGGGCCGGGCGCCGCAAAACGCGTGCCTTCCTT
>CAYUMA010000017.1:0-2493 GCA_964445675.1 uncultured Pseudomonadales bacterium
CAGCGATGTCGCGGATCCGGCGCACGAGTGCGGCCAGTCCATTGCCGCGCGTCGGACTCAGGTGCCGTATCAGGTCGAGGTCTTTGAACAGTTCGTCGATGTTGTACGCGAGGATCGCGGCCGGCGTGCGCCCGTCGAAGGCCGCAAGCACGATTGCGATCAGACCGCGCACGATGATCGCGTCGCTATCGAGCGTGAAATACAAGTGGCCGTCGTCGAGACGGTAGTCGATCCATACCTGGCTCTGGCAACCGCGCACGATGTTCGCCTCGACCTTCAGCGCGGCATCCATCGGTGCAAGTCCGCGGCCTAGATCGATGATGAATTTGTAGCGGTCTTCCCAATCGTCGAAGAACGCGAAGCTGTCGCGAATTTCATCGACGCAATGCGTGGCCATCAGAACAGCCCCAGCTCGAGCTGCGCCTCCTCGGTCATCATGTCGCGGCTCCACGGCGGATCGAAGACGAGGTCGACGTTGACCTCGGCGACGTTCGGCACGCGCATGAGACGTAGTTTGATTTCGTCGACCAGCACCGGACCCATGCCACAGCCGGGGGCCGTCAGCGTCATCCGGATGTTGATGCGGTGTTGCTGGTCGGCATCGATCGCGCAATCGTAGACCAGGCCCAGATCTACGATATTCACGGCAATCTCAGGGTCGTAAATCGTCCGCAGCGTGGCGTGCACGTGGTCGAGGTTGATGCTGCCATCGGCGTTGCGTTCGTAATCGGGTAGTTCCACCTTGAAGCCGAGCGCGTCGGCATCAGCGCCGTCGATGCGCGCCATATTGCCGTTGTAGACGATCGTGTAGGTGCCCCCCAACGATTGCGTCAGCGTCACGAACGTGCCCCCGGGAACCATCACCGGCGTGCCGGTCGGCACGAGCCGGGCGGGGCAGTCACGTTTGACGACGACGAGTCGGCGTTCCATCAATGTGCAGCGGTCTTCGTAACGGAGAAACTCTCGCCGCAGCCGCACTGCGCTTCCGCGTTGGGATTCTTGAACTTCAACGCCGCATTGATGCCTTCGCGCACATAGTCGATTTCGGTGCCGCGCACCAACGGCACCACATCGGCGGCGACGTATACGCGCACGCCGGGTCCCACTTCGCAGACGAGGTCGGTCGCCGCTGCTGTGTCGGTGTAGCCGAGTTCGTACATGTAGCCCGAACAGCCGCTTTCGGTGACCGCGAGGCGCAGCGCTTCTCGTCCCGTTGCAAGCAGCTGACGGCGGATGTGCGCGGCCGCGTCCGGTGTCATCGTGATGACCGACGTTGTCGGATCGAATGTCTGGATCGTCATGGCTCTCATCTCCAACGGCGCGTTGCTACAGGAAATTCCTCACCTTATCGATGCCCGCAACCAGCCGGTCTATGTCGCGTTCGGAATTATACAGACAGAAGGAAGCACGAACTGTTCCCGGGATCCCAAGGCGTTGCATCAGCGGCATCGCGCAATGGTGGCCGGAACGCACGGCAATCGATTGCTGATCGAGCAGCGTACCGACGTCCTGGGGATGGCTGCCGTCGATCAGGAACGAGACCACCGCGGTGTGCGCACGTGCATCGCCGATGAGCCGCACGCCTTCGAGTTGACCGAGGCGTGCGCGCGCGGTCGCAATCATCTTCGCCTCGTACGCATGTAACGCGTCGGCGTCGATCGAATGGAGATAGTCGATGGCCGCACCGAGTCCGACTGCGCCGGCGATGTCGGGCGTGCCGGCCTCGAACTTGTATGGCAGGCGGTTGTAGGTCGTGCGCTCGAGCGTGACGGTTTCGATCATCTCGCCACCGCCTTGCCACGGCGGCATGGCGTCGAGCAGCCGCGCCTTCCCGTACAACACACCAATACCGGTGGGGCCGAACATCTTGTGTCCCGACAGCGCATAGAAGTCGCAATCGAGATCGACGACGTCGATCGGCAAGTGCGCGGCGGCCTGCGCGCCGTCGATCAAGACGACGGCGCCGGCCGCATGGGCTGCCGCGATCATCTGTTTGATCGGGTTGATCGTGCCGAGCGCGTTAGATACATGGCCGATCGCGACGATCTTCGTGCGATCGCTCAGCTTGCGTGCATAGTCGTCGAGATCGAGTTCACCGCGATCGTTCACGTCGATCGCTTTTAACGACGCACCGGTGCGTTGCGCGACGAGCTGCCACGGCACGATGTTCGAGTGGTGTTCCATCACCGAGATCAGGATTTCGTCGCCGGCTCGCAGCACACTTGCGCCATAACTCTGCGCGACGAGATTGATCGATTCGGTGGTACCGCGCGTCCAGACGATTTCGTGCAGGTGCGCCGCGCCCATGAATGCTTGCACCTTGGCGCGCGCGCCTTCAAAAGCGGTCGTCGCCCGATCGGCGAGCGCATGCGCTGCGCGGTGCACGTTCGCATTGTCGTGCAGGTAATAGTTGCGGATCGCGTCGAGCACGGCGGTCGGCTTCTGCGTGGTCGCGGCGCTGTCGAGATAGGTGAGCGGCGCGGTCTGTGCCAG
>CAYUMA010000018.1:0-1576 GCA_964445675.1 uncultured Pseudomonadales bacterium
GATCAAGCAGTTGCAGGCGCAACTCGCGCAGGCCGAGGCACTCGATGCGGCCACGGCCGACATCCTGCGCCTCATCAACGAATCGCCGGGCGATCTCGACCGCGTGCTGCGCGAGATCGATCGCACCGTTCAGCGTCTGTGTGAGGCGGACGGCTGCGCGATCAGGTTCCGTTTCGATGCAACCCCCGGGCAGATGGTTCTGCGCTGGACGAACACGCTGGGTCTGGTTCCCGATACGATCGCGGACGAAGGCGGCGGCGCCACGATCGTTGCATTCGAAACCGATGCCGCAGTTGAGATCGTCGGCCCGATCGAAGCATGGGCCGCCGACTATCCGGCGACCGCGAGATCGCTGCGGCGACTGGGGCTCGCCGAGGTGGCCGTGCTCGCGGTGCCGATCGGCGGCGCGGACGGCCCCATCGGCGCCATCTCTATCGTGCGTCACACGGCGCGACCCTACGACGCACGCGAACGCACGCTGCTGCAGCGCTTCGGCGCCCAGGCTGCCATTGCCATCGAGAACGCACGCCGGTTCGCGCAAGTGCAACGCGCCAATGCGGATCTTGCAGCGTCGGTTGCACGCGAGACCGTGCTCGCCAGCATCGCGCGGCGCATCAACGAACATCCGACAGACCTCGACGACACGCTGGTCGCCATTGCCGAGGCCGCTCGTCAGCTAACCGATGGCGACGGCGCGCGCGTGTGGCTACTGCAAGGCGCGACCCTCGTGCCGGGACCAGGCGCGATCAGCGATAGTCCAGGCGCTTTTGTCAGCGGCCAGCAGTCCCAGTTGTTGAGCGACGACAACCCGCTCACCCGTGTCGTACGCGAGTGCCGCAGTGTGGCGATTACCGATGCGCTGGATGACACCTCCGTTCCATCCTTGCGAGAGCGAAAGGCCACTTCCGCTGCGCTCGGCATACGGAGCTTTATCGGCGCGCCGCTCGGTCGTAGCGGAGCCGTGACCGGTGCGCTGACGGTGGTTCGGGCCACGGTTCGAGCGTTCACTGCGGCAGAACTCACGACGCTCGAAGCCTTCGCCGCACAAGCCGCCATCGCCATCGAAACGGCGCGTGCACAACGGCAACTCGTCGAACGCAACGAAGCACTGAAGAACGGTCTCGATCGCGAAACGGCGACGGCGGACATTCTGACGATCATCAGCCAGTCGCCGGGCGACATCGAACGCGTGCTCGCCGCCATCGGCGATGCGTCCCGGCGGCTGTGCGAGGCCGATCTGGTATTCATCGGGTTCAAGGTGGGGGATGTCGAATTCCACGCCTGGGATCACCTGCGCGGCTATCGCACGTTGGCCCACCCACAATTTGGCGGTACACCATTGGAGGAGCTCAAACAGAAGGGTTACGAGACCTATGCGGGACCGATCGACGAATGGGCCGCTGCGCGGTTTCCACAGTCGCGCGCCGACGGATTGACCGAAGCAGCGCACCTTCGCGTGCCCATGCTGCGCGCTGCCGAAGCCTTCGGCGTCATCTTCGTGCGCCGCAATACGGCGCGCGCGTTCGCACCCGAGCACGTCAGCCTGCTGCAGCGCTTCGCCGCGCAGGCCGTCATC
>CAYUMA010000019.1:0-15412 GCA_964445675.1 uncultured Pseudomonadales bacterium
GTACGACGCGTCGCGTTGGATCGTCGAACCGTTTCACCTCTACGACTGCTGCCTCGAAAACGACGGCGCCGCGGCGATGGTGCTCGTGTCGGCCGAACGCGCCGCCGAGTTTGCGCACCCCCCTTGCTATGTGTTGTCCGCAGTCGCGGGCAGCCACTATCGCGCCGCCGCACCGGTGCACAACACGCCGGACTACGCGACCTCGACATTCAAGACGCTGGCGCCGCGTCTGTTTGCGATGGCGCAGGTCGCACCGGGAGACGTCGATGTGCTGCAGAGCTACGAAAATTTCACGGGTGGTGTGTTGATGAGCATCGTCGAGCACGGTTTCTGCGCACCCGATGCAGTGAACGACTATTTTCGGACCGAGAACTTCCTCGCGCCAAACGGCAAGCTGCCGCTCAATACCAGCGGCGGCAACCTCGCCGAGTGTTACATGCACGGCCTGGGGCTGAACGTCGAAGCCGTGCGCCAGATCTGGGGTGAGTCGACGAGTCAGGTCACAGACGCGGAAGTGTCGATGGTGATCTCGGGGCCAATGGTCACACCCGTCAGTGCGTGCATCTTCGGCGGAGCATCGACACTGGCGCCGCCCCCCAGGAGACTCAAACGTTGATCCAGAGCAGGAACGAGTTGCGCTTCGATACGCTGGCCGGCGCTCCGCTGTGACGTACCTGCACGCCGGCTTACCGGGACCTGTCGCCGCGCCCGACGGACTCGACGCGCCGTACTGGCAAGGCTTGCGCGATGAACAGTTGTTGCTGCAACGATGCGCCTCGTGCAATCGCTTCCAATGGGGACCGGAGTGGATCTGCCATCGTTGCTTGAGCTTCGACGTCGGCTACGCGCGCGTCGAGCCGCGCGGCGTGATCTACAGCTACGAACGCGTCTGGCATCCCGTGCACCCGGCGTTGAAAGACCAAGGACCTTACGTGATCGTGCTCGTCGAACTGCCCGCTGCGGACGCTGTGCGCGTCGTCGGCAACTTGCTGGGCGATCCGAGAAGACGCGTCGAGATCGGTGCGCCAGTGCACGGTGTATTCGAACACCACGACGCTGCCGACGCTGCGTTCACGCTGCTGCAATGGGAACGCTCATGAGGTCGTATCGATGGAACTGAGTTTCACCCCCCAGCATGATCGTTTCCGCGCCGAGGTCCGCGAGTTCTTCGACACCGCCCTAACGGATGAACTGCGGCGCGCGCGGCGTTTTATGACGAGCGTCTACTGCGACCACGCGACCGGCATGAAATGGCAGAAGATCCTGCTCGACAAGGGCTGGCTCGTGCCGAGCTGGCCCGCCGCATACGGCGGCACGAACTGGACGCTGACGCAACGCTACATCTTCAACTGCGAACGCGCGCGCGCGAGTCCGCCACCGGTCTCGCCGATGGGTCTTGCGATGCTCGGCCCCGCCCTGCTCGGCTGCGGCACCCAGGCGCAACGCGACTACTACCTGCCGCGTATGCTGCGCGGCGACGATTTCTGGTGTCAGGGCTATTCCGAGCCGCAGGCCGGCTCGGATCTCGCGCGCCTGCAGACGGCCGCGGTCGCCGACGGCGACGACTACATCGTCAACGGCAGCAAGATCTGGACCACGCACGCGCATTACGCAAATCGTATGTTCTGCCTGGTGCGCACCGGTCATTTCGAACGCCCGCAGCAGGGTGTTTCGTTCCTGCTGCTCGACATGAAAGCCCGCGGTGTCACGACGCAACCCATTCGGTTTTATTCGGGCGACTACGAGCAGAGCCAGGTGTTCTTCGACAACGTCAGGGTGCCGCGCACGCAGACCGTCGGCGAGGAGCACAAGGGCTGGTCCGTGACGAAGTACCGGCTCGAATTCGAACGCGGCGGCGGCAGCGCTGCGCCGGGTCTGATCGATGCGATCGATCGCATTCGCGCGACGTGGGACACGGATCAGACATTGCCGACCGAAGCGGCGCTCGAGTCGCGCCTCGACGCGCTGGAAACCCAAGTGCACGCGTTGGAAATGACCGAATTGCGTTGCCTGGCGGAAGCCGAGCAACGCGGCTCGCCGGGCGCCGCGTCGTCGATGCTGAAGATCAAGGCGACCGAACTGTCCCAACAGATCACCGAAGTGGCGCTCGAGACCGCGGCCTACTACGGCGCGCCGTATCAACCCGACGCGATCACGAGTCTCGGGCGCTCGGGCTACGTAGGGCCTGAAGACGCACTG
Organism: uncultured Pseudomonadales bacterium; assembly: GCA_964445675.1. Classification (GTDB taxonomy): domain Bacteria; phylum Pseudomonadota; class Gammaproteobacteria; order Pseudomonadales; family Azotimanducaceae; genus DATJGR01. The sequence goes on from CAYUMA010000019.1 coordinate 2,200, forward strand.
ACCGTCGCGCCGTTCTACTTCAACAATCGCGCCGCGTCGATTTACGGGGGCTCCAACGAAATTCAGCGCAACATCATTGCCAAAGCCGTGCTCGGGTTGTAACGGCATGACGCTGAACAAACAGATCGTGCTCGACCGCAAGCCCAGCGGAAAACTGACGGTGGATTGTTTTCGCACACAATCGAGCCCGGTCGTCGATCCCGGACCGGGCGAAGTGTTGTGCAGGACGCTGCTGCTGTCGCTCGATCCCGCTAATCGCGCGTGGATGCAAGGCCCGACGTATCGCGGTGAAGTCCATGCCGGCATCGTGATGCCGGGATTCACGCTCGCCGAAGTCGTCGCGTCGAATGACATCAAGTTCAAGGCCGGCGATCTCATCGAGGGTGACGGCGGCTGGCAGCAGTATTTCGTCGAGGCAGCGAATCGACTGCAGAAGCGCACGCGGCACGACCCGCTCACACATCTGATGAGCGTGCTCGGTATCACCGGCAAAACCGCATACTGCGGCTTGCTGGACATCGGCAAGCCGCAGCCCGGCGAGACCGTCGTCGTCTCCGCGGCGGGCGGTGCGACCGGTTCGATTGCCGCGCAGATCGCCAAACTCAAGGGCGCGCGCGTCGTCGGCATCGCGGGCGGCGCGGACAAATGCCGCTGGCTCATCGACGAGTTAGGTCTCGACGACGCGATCGACCATCGCGACGGCAACGTCTATGCGGCGCTGAAGTCGTCGTGCCCGGCCGGCATCGACGTCTACTTCGACAACACCGGCGGGCCTATCCTCGAAGCCGCGCTGTCGCGCATGAATCTCAATGGCCGCATCGTCTGCTGCGGCGTCGTGTCGCAATACGACACCGCAAATCCGGCGTCGGGACCGCGCGGCGTACCGGGTTTGTTGGTGACGAAACGCCTGAAGATGCAGGGCTTCATCGTGTCCGACTATGTCGATCTGCTCGTAGAGGCCGAGCGCGAGCTCGCGCAGTGGACCGCGCAGGGCAAGCTCAAAGTCGTCGAAGACGTCATCGACGGGCTCGACAACGCGCCGGCCGGCCTGGTCGGACTGTTAGCGGGAGACAATCGTGGCAAGCGGATGATCCGCGTCGCGCGCGACTGATGGACGACGAGTTCACGGAGGCGGTCGGCGTGCATATCGGTGTCACGAGCCGAGCCGGTAGCGGACTTTGAACACGAGCGAGTTGAACAGCGGGTCTTCGAAGGCCTCTGTAAACAGGTCATTGAACGTCGAATCACCAAGCGCGCGCGTCTGGTTCGCCTGGATCGTCAGCACGACGAAGACATCTGACAGCGGCGCGATCTCCCAACGATAGCGCGCCTGGAAAATCAGGTTCGAAATCGAAAAGTTGCGCGGCACGCCTGGATTCGTCACGAGCACGAGGTCGCCGGCTTTCGGCGGAACCAGGAACACCTCGTCCTGATTCGCCCTGATGCCGACCCACTGCAGCGACGTGCGCAGCTGCTGCTTCGCGTTGATGTAGTACTCGACGGTGAACTTCGGCTGCCACTGGTGGGCGTCGTACGTTGCCATGCGCGCGCCCAACTGGTGCAGCAGCCAGCCGTTGCGATCGTAGTACACCGCCGCTAGCGACGCGTTGAAACGATCGCTCGGCCGCCAGTCGAGTTGCGCTTCGCCGGTCCAGGTGTTGCCGCCGAGATTTTCCTCCTGGAAGCCGCCGCCGATGCCGACACTCCAGACGCGGGCGGTACTCGAATCCCAGCGCACGTTGGTCTGCGTGCGCTCGTCGATCTTGTAGGTGCCGTTGCCTTCGCTGTTGATGTCGTCGTAACTGGCCGGAAAGAACGAAAATCGCGCCGTCAGCTTGGATATGTCATTCAGGGTCAACCGGTCGGAGAAGAAGATGCCGCCACCGGTGAACAGGTTTTCGTGATTGACCTGCAACGAGCCACGCACGTCGAACTGGTTATCGTGCGCCCAGCCGAGATTGGAGAGCGTGCGCTGATGGTTCGTACGGATGCGCAACGTATCGTTGCGCTCGAGGTAACCCAGATCGTTCAGATCGATATGGCTGTCGAGATACTCAAGACCCAGACGTTGCGTGACGCCTTGGCGGATGAAGTACTCGAAATCGATGAAGCCCCCATAGCCATCCTTGACTCCGGTGATGTTCGACGTAAAAGCCTGTGCGTCGACCTTCAGCTTGCCGGTCGGTGACAGGTAGTGCCCATCGATTCCCTGCGCGAACGCTTGACGGTCCGGGTTGTCGACCGCCGTCGACAGCAGACCGACCGACCGATACCCACCGCCCGCGGAGTCCTCGAACAGCACGCGCGCGATGCCATAGTTGTCGCCCTGTTCGTCAAAGTTGAAGGGGACCCCGGCGAATGTGCCACGGAAGTTGTAGTCGTCCTCGAACGCGGTCAGCACACCATACCGGACCTGGCCGAACTGGCCGGTGACCTTCGCGGCGCCAAGCAGATCGATGGGCTCGACGAGGTCGCGATTGTTGATGATCGTATTCAAGCGCGCGTTCGGCGTGCGCGGCTGGCCGCCGATGCGCCGCGTATTGACCATCGTATACGGCGCCCCGGCCATACCCAAGTCGCGCGAGCGCGGCTCCGCCCGCGGTGTCGCGACGAAGATTTCCTGACCCTCGAGAAAAAACAGCCGCTTCTCCGGGAAAAACGTCTCGGTCGCCGTCAGATTGACGATCAACTCGTCCGTTTCGACGGAACCGAAATCCGGATTGACCGTCGCCGTCAACTGCGCATTGGTCGTCGGCCGCCAGAACAGATCGGCGCCAACGCGGTACTTCATTTCGTTCTTGATTTCATCCCACGTCGCCGCCGCGAACGGATACACGCTGTACTGCTGCCGCGGCGCGACACCTTCGAATTCGATCTGCTCGAGTGCGGACATGAACTTCGGTTTGGTCAATGGCAGCGCCGGCCGACCCCAACGTTCGTCGCGATAACCGACACGCCGGTTCATGAAGAGCCCCATGCGGCGTGTAGGCGCCGACGCCGGCATCGACACCGTTCCCCACGGAATGAACATCTCGGCGCTCCAACCGGTCGCCGTGATCTGCGTCGCGCTGCGCCACGCCCCGTCCCAGGTGCTGGAATACTGGCGCTCCGGCAATACCGTACCGTCGCTCTGCGAATCGCCGAGCGCGACGTTGAACCAATAGCCGTAGCGGCCTTCGCCGGACGTGTCGATCGTGATGCTGATCTCGTCGCGAGCCACCTGGAATGAACCGTCGCGACTCGACAGGCGTTTTAATAGCGTCTCCGGCGGCTGCTCCATTGCGAAGCCGAGATACAGCCCGCGGGACGTATAGAACAACCTCGCGTGTGTCGTGTACGCCGGCTGCTCCAGCGTATCCGGCTCGGTGACCACGAAGTCGCTGATCTGCGGCAGGTCGCGCCACACCGCTTCGTCGAGGTTGCCGTCGATGACGATTGGCGTCGCCTCGTCGACGCGCGTCAACCGTCGCGGGTCAGCGTGCTTACCGGCGTCGATGACGACATCTGCTGCGAACAGTGTTTGCGATCCGCAGAGCGCGACGAACGCGACGAGAATGGCCGAGCGCCCCCTCACGAGGCGGTTGGCACGCGGTGGCGAGCTGCTGTTCGAGCGGGCGCTTGGTTCGACGACACGGTGATGAGAGGCCCAAATGAAAGGGCCGGCCTAGCGGCCGGCCCCCGTTAGCCCGAGAGGGCCCGTTTAGTGATTGCCCTCGCGAGCGAAACGGATAGACATGGATCACCTCCTTTTTTTCTCCGCCTAGGTGGCGCGACTATAGAGACGCGTCCAGCGAACGGCAAGACTTCGCGCTGCTTGAGCGGCGAGCCCACCACGACGAAGCGAAACCGGGGTGCGACGAAGCGCTCGCGTTGCGCCGCAGCGCGGCGTTATGCTTCGACCAACGGCGTTCGGGACTCCCGCTGGGGAAACAGACGGAAGTGGCCGTAACGGCGCCGCAACGGTTGCGCCGGGTTTTAACAGACCCGTTCGCAGCAAATGCCACTCGACCAGATGGGGTACATATGTTTCAACGCAAAGCACTGGCCGCAGCCATTTCAGCTGCGAGCCTGTATGGGGCCGGCTGCGGCAGCGCCTTCGCGGAAGACGCCGCGACACCGGAAGTCATTTACATTACGGGGTCTTACATCGGCCGCGACGCGTTCGAGTCCGCGAGTCCGGTGTCGGTGTATTCGGCCGAAGCGCTCGCGGAGTCCGGTGCGACGAGCCTCGATCAATTCCTGATCAAGCAGCCGGAATTCGCGGGTTACGCGCTCGGCACCACGACGAACAACGGCAACAACGGCGTCAAGATGGTCGATCTGCGCGGACTCGGCCACAAGCGCACGCTCGTGCTGATCAATGGCCAACGGCAAGTCGGCAGCTTCGTCGGGTCGTCGCTCGACCTCGGCGCCGTCGACCTCAATACGATTCCGATGGCGCTCGTCGAGCGCGTCGAAGTGTTGAAGGACGGTGCGTCGACGACGTACGGCTCCGATGCCATCGCCGGCGTCGTCAACGTGATCCTGCGCAAGCGCTTCGAGGGCATCGAACTGTCCGGCAATCTGGGGTACGGCACCGAGAACTGGGACGCGAGAACCCAGGGCATGGCGCTAACGGTCGGCGCGGAGAGTGACAAAGGCGGCGTCGTCCTCGGCCTGGAGTATTCGGACCAGGACTCATTGCTGCAGGAAGAGCGCAAATGGGGCGAGTTCGCAACGTGGCCGGCCTATGACGCGTCAACCGGCACGTTCACGAGCACGAATGGCGCGTCGTCGAACAGCCGCACGATCGCGGGGTTGAGCGATGCCGCGCTGGCGCAGATCGCAACCGTGGACGCCAGCGAACCGACCCGCTTCACGGTGGATCCGACCACGGGTGTCGTGCGTGCGTACAACGGCGCCACGGATTCCTACAACTACGCGTCGGTCAACGCGTTGATCACACCGAACGAACGCTGGCAATTGAGCGCGCTCGGCGATTCGGAGCTGTTCGCGACGTCCATGGGTACAGTGAACGTGCACGGCGAACTCCAATACACGAAGCGCAAATCGAACCAACAACTCGCGCCGGACGCGTCGTTCGATACGACGACGGTCAACGGCCTCGACAACAACTTCGTGCCGGCGTCGAACCCGTTCAACCCGTTCGGCGACACGCCGAACAACCCGTACGGCGTCAGCGGCGAAGACGTGATCGTCCGGCGTCGCTTCGTCGAGACCGGCGGCCGGTTGTTCAGCCAGGACGTCGACACGTTCCGGCTGGTCGCTGGCATGGACGGCGACCTGGATAACGGCATCCACTGGGACTTCTCGTATATCTACGCGAACAACGACGAGACCTACGAGACGCAGTTCTACGGGCGGTTCGATCGTTGGCAGATCATGGTCGACCCCGCGCTATGCGCCGCAGACCCGAAGTGCCCCGCGGCCGTGGGTCCCGACGGCGTGCTGAATCCGTTCTCGACTTTCGGCGGCATCACGCAAAGCGAGCTCGCGTACCTGATGGCGAACTCGTTGAAGGACAACTACCAGACCAAGATGACGATGGCGACTTTCGTCGTCGATGGTGAGTTCGGCTCGTTGCCAGGCGGGGCTATCGGCTGGGCCGTCGGCCTCGACCAGCGCAGCGAAAGCGCGCAGATCCGGCCCGACGAATTTTCGGCCGGCGGACTCACGACCGGTGGCGCGCTCGATCCGCTGCGCGGCTCATACAACGTCCAGGAAGTGTACGGCGAGGTGCGCTTGCCGCTCGTCGCGGATAAGGCGTTCGTGCAGTCGTTCGACATCACCGCGTCAACGCGTTACTCCGACTACAACACGTCGGCCGGCAGCACCGATACGTACAAGGTCGGCGCTGATTGGGCACTCAATGACGAGGTCCGCGTACGGGCGGTGTACTCGACCGGATTCAGAGCGCCGAACATGGTCGAGTACTTCACGCAGGCCGTGACGTTCCCGACTTCGGAGAACTGGTGCGAATTTACCGGCTTGCGCAACGACATCAGCGCGGTCGCCAAAACCAATTGCGCGGCGCTCGGCTACCCGACCGATTACGAGCAGGGTGGTGAGTGGCAGACGACGTATTCGCAGACGGCGGCTGGCGGGGACCTTGGACCCGAGGACTCGGAGACGTGGACCGCGGGCGTCGTGTTGACCCCGCATTTCGTGGAGGGTCTCGAGCTCAGCGTCGACTGGTACAACATCCAGATCGATGATTATATCGGGTTGCCCGACTTCAACTTTCTGGCCAAGACATGCCTCGAGTCGGTCGGCTTCTCGGCGTCGGCGTGCCAGGCATTCGATTCCGGTAGAAGCGTGTTGCCTTACCTGACCGACGGGCTCGTCGACAACGCCAGCACCGCGCTCGGCAACCTCGGCACTGTCGAGACGAGCGGCATCGACCTCGCGGCAAGATACTCGCGCGACGTCGAGTGGGGACCGATCTCGATCCTGTCCCTGGGTTTCGAGGGCGGCTACCTCGACAAGGCGGAGAAGAGTTTCCCGCTGACCGGCAGCTATTCGGTGAAGGGCACTGCCGGTGAGGGCGGCGTCGCCGTTTATCCGGAGTACCGATACAACGCGACCGTCGGCGTAGGCAGCGAAGCGTGGAACGTGACGTGGACCATCCGGTACATCGATGAATCGAAGGACCTCTATCGACCCGCGTCGATCACCGACGATGCGAAGGCGGAAGAGGTTTATTACAACGACATCGCGGCGAGCTACACGTACGACGCGTATTCGGTGATTCTCGGCGTCGACAACATCGCCGATGAGGCGCCGCCGCAGTTCCACAGCGGCTTCAACTTCGATACCGCACCGGGTTACTACGACTCGCTCGGCCGCAGGATGTTCATGAGTGTCAAGATGAGCATGTGATCGGATCGAGGTGTGACATCGGGGTCGGCGGGGCAGCCCGCCGGCCCCGAACTTTTTGAGGTGCCCGACATCGCCGATTCAACGAAACGTCTCGTGCTGTTGCTGCTCGCCTGCGGCACGTGCATCGAGGCTCAGGCGCAGGATCTCCAGGCGGCGCTGCGCACGTGCGTGGCAATCGAATCGGAGCGCGACCGCCTCGATTGTTTCGACGCGCTTGCACGCGGCACGTCGGATGCGGTACCGGTTACGCGGTCCCCCGAGCCGTCGCCGGACGTCGCACCGACCAACGACTTCGGCATCGAGCATCGCGCCTCCTCCCATCCGTCAGGCGAAACGCTGAGCGCTACGCTCGCGGTCGTCGAGAGCGGCGGCTACGGCCAACTGCGTGTCACGTTGGACAACGGCCAGGTCTGGGAGCAGGTGGGATCGGATCGATATCAGCTCAAGGTCGGCGACCAGGTCGTCATCGAACGCGGCAGATTCAACTCGTTTTTTCTGCGTAAACAGTCGAGCGACAAAAAGGTCCGGTTCACGCGATTGAATTAGAGGTGGAATCGCGATCTGGAGATCGCTCCTACCCGGACAGCGCACGATTGTAGGAGCGATCGGAAGACTCGCGATTGGTCAGACCACACGCTGCGCAATCGCCTCGCAACGCACCCGGAAATCTCCAATCGCCTCGACCAACGTCTCGATCGCGGCGCGCTCCGGCACGGTCAGATACGGGTTCCATGTATCGACCATCAGGATCACCCGCGTCTGGTCACTGCGGTTCCACGCTTCGTGGCCAAAGCTATCGTCGAACACGAACGCCCGCCCCTCACGCCACTCGCGCAGCGGTTCGCCGAGCACGTGGAACGCGCAGTCCGGCGGCACGATCAATGCGAGGTGTGTGACGACGCGCGTATTCGTGACGCCGCGGTGCGGCAGGATGTGGGCACCGGGCCGCAGCAGCGAGAACAGAATTTCCGGGCCGTGATCCGCGATGCGCACGAGCGGCACGTGCTCGATCGCGCGCAGCGTCACCGGACAACGCAGGGCGTTGTCGTCGTATTGTCGACCATGCCTGAACAGGAAAATCGCATCCCAGCTCGCGTCCCCGGGTGCGCCGCTAACGACCTGTTCAAGCTGCGCGGGATCATCGAACGGTTCGAGCCCGCGGCCCGCGGCAATGACGCCGAGCACCTCGCGCCGAATCGCGTCGGTCGCGCCTTCGAGTGCCTCGATCCACGGAAACAATTCGAGAGGCGGGTAGGCTACCGTCGGCAGGTCCGGGAAATACAGGAACGTCGGCTGCTGCCGGGGATCCGCGTAGCGCACCGCGACCTCGCCGAGGTAGCCCGCGAGACACTGCTCGACGCGGCGCATCTCGGAATGCCCGAAGCGGGTCACGAGCGGCGCCAGCGCCGATTCGAACAGCGCGCGCCGCCCCGCATCGATGCACTGAACCGCGTGCTGCACGCGCGGATAGAACGCCGCGGGCGTCGTCTCACGACTGAGCCACGCACCTTGACGCTGCGCGAGCGCGAGAGCCTGAAAGTAGCCGAGCAGCGCGCCTTCGGCATCGCCGGTTGTTTCCCACGACTCGGCAAGACACAAAGCGGCGAGCCGATTCGCGGGCTCGATCGACAGCGCCTGCTGCAGTGCGCGTTGGGCACCGAGCTCATCGCCATTCGCGCGCAACGCAGCACCCAGATTGACCCATTCGCCGGAGCTGTTCGGCTCGATCTCGGTCGCGAGCCGGCACAAGCGCGCCGCTTCGACGACGTTGCGTGCAGCAAACGCACTGCGCGCGAAGTGATGCACAGCCTCGAGACGCGCCGCCGCGGATTCCAGATCGAGCACGCGGCGATACAGCGCATCGGCGTCGGCAGCGCGGCCGGCGGCGGCGTGTTCGCGTGCGTTTTTCAGAAGTTCGAGCGCGTCCACGATGCAAGCAATTCGGACGCTGTCAGCGCCGCGCCACCGCGGCAGGATTCGCCGGCAGATGATCGAACCGTCCCGGTTTGCGCTGCGCTCGATACGCCTCGACGATCGGCGCGAGTTCCGCCGGCGCCGCGCCGTGCAGAATGACGCCGTCGCAGCCGAGCGCAAATTGGCCTTCGATTTTCGCGACGCACTGCGCAGGGCTGCCGATCGCGGCGGACGCGAGCCAGTCCTGCGGAATCAACTCGGCGATCTGTTCGAGTTCCTCGGTCGTCGCGCGCTGGTCGATCGCGCCTTGGAAATTCTTGACCAGTGGAGCCTGGCGGAAGCGCATCAGCGCCGCCGGATCCCAGCGATTCGTCTTGACCATCAAGTCGCCGTACGCCTGCAGGTACGTGGCCATACGCCCAACGGTTTTCTTAAGGCGCACCGGATGCGGCAGATGATCGCCGATCGTCGCAAAACACGACCAAACGCGCACGGCCGCGGGATCGCGGCCGGCTGCTTCGGCCGCCTGCTTGATCGTCTGCACGCAGCGCGCCGTGGTTTCGTCGGTGAAGAACGTGTGCAGCACGACACCGTCGTACGCGCGGCCGCCGAGCGCGAGCGATTGCGGCCCAAACGCCGTCAGCATCAGCGGGATGACTTCGCGAAAGGCGGGATCCAGCCGCAGCGCCGGCCAACTGCCGGCAGGACCTTTGTGACCGACGACGGTCTCGCCGTGCCAGAGGCGCCGCATCAATTGCGCAAAGTCTTCCAACTGCGCAGTCGTGATGTGCGGCAGCCCGAACGCATCGAACATCACGTCGATGCCGCGCCCGAGCCCCAACGCAAAGCGGCCACCCGTCAGGAAATGCATCGTCGTCGCGTAGGCCGCCGTGACGAGCGGATGCCGGGTGTTCTGGTTCGTCGCGGCGGTCGCGATGCCGATGGAGTTCGACACGGCACCCACCGCGCCCGACAGCGTCGCTGCCTCTTTGATATTGAAGCGCTCGGAAATAAAACACGCGCCGATGCCGAGCGCCTCAGCAGAGTGCACTTCGTCGATCAGATCACGCGGCGAGCGCGGGGCGCCAGCCAATGTATAGAACCCAAGTTCGTTCATTTGCTTGATTGAATTCAAAATTCCAGCCTCGCTGCCGCAGCCAATAAAATCGGCGCGCGCTCGGCGATATGCGCGAACCGGGGATCCTGCGTCTGGCCGCGCGCATAGCGGATGTAGATCTGCTGCACGACAACCGCGGTTTTCCACAACGCAAACGCTTCGTACCAATAGATCCCCCGCACATCGAGACCAGTCGCGTCCGCATAGCGCCGCGTGATCTCGGCGCGCGTCGGAAACGCATCCGTCGCGCCAACAGGACGCGCGCCGCGCGGCGCGGGATCGCCATCGTCGCTCCAATAGCCGAGCAACGTGCCGAGATCGAATAGCGGATCGCCGAGTGTCGCCATATCCCAATCAAAGATCGACGTGACGCGGTCTGGATCCGCGGGATCGAATTGACAGTTATCGAATTTCAGATCGTTGTGCAGGATGCTGACGCGCTGCGGCGTCGGTAGCCGCGCGCGCAACCGCTGCTGGATCGTGTAGAACGTCGGCACGTCTTTGTCTTTTGCGAGTTCCCAGCGCGCGGCCCAACCGTCGACCTGACGCCGCGCGAATCCGTCGGGGCGGCCGAGGTCCGCCAGTTCGATGGCAGCCGGATCGACGTTGTGTAACTGCGCCATCGCATCGATCAGCGCGCGGCTCGTCCGTTGCGCGAGGCGCGGATGCGCGAGCATCGCGTCGGGAAACCGGTCGCGAATCACCACGCCGTTGCGCCGTTCGACGACGATGAATTTTGCGCCGATCACGGACTCATCAGTGCACAGATGCAGGCAGCGCGGCGCGCGGTCGAACGCGCGGTACAGGCGCGACAACACTTTGTATTCGCGCGCCATGTCGTGCGCGCCCGGCGCGACCGGACCCAACGGCGGCCGCCGCAGTACGAACTCACGGCCACCGAATGCAATCAGATACGTGAGGTTCGCGCTGCCACCAGGGAACTGACGCGCCTGCATCGGTCCACGCGCGCCATCGACGTGCTGCAATACGTACGCGGCGACCTTCGGCCAGTCCATTTCCTCGTCGGGCCGGACCGGGGCGGTTTCAATGGGGGTCGTGATGATGCGGCTCGCCAACGACGGCGCCAGGCGGCGCCGTCGCTCTTCTAGAAGTCAGTCAACGAACGGCTTTCAGCCGTGACATCGCGTCCACCTTCTCGGTCAGCATCGCGAGTTGCTCGCAGACCTGATCGAGGTTCGTCTCCGCGATCGGCTTGGCTGTCGACTTTTCCGTCGACTGCTTCAACGCCTGATAACACGCCTTCAGGCGGCGCCCGGTGTCGCGCTCCTCGCAGATGAAACGGCCGAGCAGCGCACCCGTTTGCGGGTCGATCGTCGTATCTGCGAGCAACTTCAACAGGCCGTCGTCCTGCGCCTTGCGCTTGCTCTTGTCGCCGTACCCGAGATGCTCGAATTTTTCGAGGTCGGTCGCGTTCGACTTCACGACTTTCAGTGTTTTCTTCAGGTCCGGGAAATCCTTCGCGCGGAGTCCAAAGCCGAGTTCGCACAACCGCTTCTCGAATGCCCACGCGTGCTCCGCTTCGCGAATCGCCACGGTCTGCAACGTGCCGCGAATATCGTCGCACGTGGTCACCTGGGCCCAATTGCGAAAAATCTTGTGCCCCACGCGCTCGCCGTTCGCAATTGCGTTGAGCAGGCCGATGTAACTGGGTTTGTCCGCCATCGCTGATCTCCTCGTAAGCCGCTATCCGGTGTTCGGATCATAGGCGCGCGAGAGGGGAACACCTAGTGCCTGATCGAGATATCATGCCGCGATGATGGATCGCGCACTGAAACTGTTGTCCGAGGCTTACGGCTATTCGGCGTTCAAGGGTCAACAGCAGGTCGTGATCGAGGCGGCGCTGGCCGGGCGCGATTGTCTGGTCTTGATGCCGACGGGCGGCGGCAAGTCGGTGTGTTATCAAGTGCCCGGCGTGCTGCGCGACGGCATCGGCATCGTGATTTCGCCGTTGATCGCGTTGATGCGCGATCAGGTCGCCGCGCTGACCCAACTCGGAATTCGTGCGGCGTATCTCAATTCGTCGCTTTCGCGCGACGCCCAGGAGCAGGTGCTGCGCGACGTCGAGCGCGGCGCGCTGGACCTGCTCTATGTTGCGCCGGAACGTCTGTTGCAGAGCGCAACGCTCGCGCGGCTGCTGCCGCTGCGCGTCGCGTTGATTGCGATCGACGAAGCCCACTGCGTTTCGCAATGGGGCCACGACTTCCGCCAGGACTATCTGGGGCTCGATGCGTTGCGCGAGCACTTTCCCGGTGTGCCGCGCATGGCATTGACGGCGACCGCCGACGCCCGCACGCAGGACGAGATCGTCGCGCGTCTTGCGTTGACGGATCCGCTGCGATTCGTCAGCGGCTTCGACCGACCCAACATCCGCTACAGCGTCGCTGTGAAGACCGACGCGCGCCGGCAGTTGCTCGAATTCCTCAGCGCGCACCGCGGTGAGGCCGGCATCGTGTATTGCCTGTCGCGTCGCAGCGTCGACGCCACCGCCGAATTCCTGTGCGAGCAGGGGCTCAACGCCCTGCCCTACCATGCCGGGATGGCGCCGGCCGAACGCTCCGCGAACCAGGATTGCTTCTTGCGCGACGATGCAGTGGTCATCGTCGCGACGATTGCCTTCGGTATGGGCATCGACAAACCCGACGTGCGCTACGTGGCGCACCTGGATCTGCCGAAGAGCATCGAGTCCTACTATCAGGAAACGGGGCGGGCCGGTCGCGACGGGTTACCGGCGCAGGCATGGCTCGTGTACGGCTTGCAGGACGTCGTGCGACTGGGTCGAATGGTTAGCCAATCCGACGCGGACGAACGGTTCAAGCGCATCGAGCGCCACAAACTCGATGCGCTGCTCGGTTGGTGTGAAGTCACACAATGCCGGCGCCGCTCGTTACTCGAATACTTCGGCGAGCAGTATCCACACGACTGCGGCAATTGCGACGTCTGTCTGCGACCGCCCGCGACGTGGGACGCAACCGTTGTCGCGCAGAAGCTGCTGTCGTGCGTCGTTCGCACCGGACAGCGTTTTGGCCCCGGCCACGTCATCGACGTGCTGCTCGGCAAAAACAGCGACAAAGTTGCGCAGCATCGACACGCGAGCTTGAGCACCTTCGGCATCGGTGCCGAACTGACCGACGCGCAATGGCGCTCGGTGATCCGGCAATTGCTGGTGCGCAACTATTTGCGCGCCGACGTCGAACGCTATGGCGCCCTCGTGCTGACGGATCTCAGTCGGCCATTGTTGCGCGGCGACATCTCGTTGCGCCTGCGCCAGGACGTCAGCGCGCC
>CAYUMA010000020.1:0-24454 GCA_964445675.1 uncultured Pseudomonadales bacterium
CAGGTCATGGGCGCGCTCGGCGACATGGCCGGCCTCGACGAGTGTGACGACGCCGCGTACGAGGCTCGTGATTTGCTGCGCGTACGCGTCGACCGAATCGACATGGACCGCCTGCAGCCGATCGCCCAACACGGTTTCGACCGCGTGTTCCCAGCCGGGGACCGCCGACAACGCTTCGCCGATTCGCGGTGCATCCGTCAGAGCGTGCGCGCGCAACCAGTCGTCGGCGGCGCCTTCGGTGCGCCCGACCGCCGTGCGCTGGACCGCTTCGAGTGACGCGAGTTCGTGCCGCAGCCGCTGCACATCGGTGCGGGCTTCCTCGAGCACCTGCTCGCGAATGATCAGGTCTTCGCGCGATGCGCCCAATTCGGCCAGACAGTGCTCCATGTCGAGTTCGATTGCGCGCAGTGACGCACTCGCTGCCTCGATGTTGACCGCCAGTTCGCCGATGTCCTCCGACACGTCACCCGCCACGAGATCGCGCGCTTCGTCGTCGAGTTGCGCCGCGCGCCCCCGCAACCGCTGCAGCACCTGCTCGAGATGTTCGATGCGCGAGGCTTCGACATCGGACTCGCGTGCATTCGCGCTCGCGCGTTCGTTGAAGGATTCCCAGCTCACCTGCCATTCGTTCAGCCGCGCCTCGGCCGCTTCGAGCGCGGCGCTCGAGCGTTGATCTTCGGCGCGCGCGGCATCGACGCGCGGCGCGGCCTCCGCTAGTGCGGTCTTCAGCGTGCGGATCGCTTCCTCGTCCATCGCCAGTTGCGTCGCGGTCTCGTTACGCCGTTGGCCGACCGAGTCGAGATCGAGCTCGAGTTGTTTGAGCCGCTGCTGGTGATAGCTGATCGCTTCTTCGATGCGGGCGATTTCGGCGCCGAGTTGGTAAAAGCGTCCCTGCACGCGATTGAACTCGTCGCTGTGTTCGCCGTGTTGCGCGCGACTGCGCTCGATCTCGCTCTCGACCGCGCGCTGGTCGGCCACCGCGCGTTCGAGCGCGACTTCGAGCATGCGGATCTCGGTCTCGCGTGCATGGAGTGAGACGTCGAGCGCCGCCAGTCGCAACGCGTGCAATTCGGCCGTGGCTTTGCGTTCCTCGACCTTGAGTTCGCGGTAGCGTTCCGCGGCGCGCGCCTGGCGCTGCAGATGATCGAGCTGGCGGCCGAGCTCCTCGCGAATGTCGCTCAGCCGCTCCAGATTCTCCTGCGTATGGCGGATCCGATTTTCGGTTTCGCGGCGACGCTCCTTGTATTTGGAGATGCCGGCCGCTTCCTCGAGGTAGATGCGCAGGTCTTCCGGCTTCGCATCGACGAGCTGGCTGATCATGCCCTGCTCGATGATCGAGTAACTGCGGGGGCCGAAGCCGGTACCGAGGAAGATGTCCATGATGTCGCGGCGGCGACATTTGGTGCCGTTGAGGAAATAGGCCGATTGCGAGTCGCGCGTGACCTGGCGGCGGATCGCGATCTCACCGTAGTCCGCATATTCGCCGCCGATGCGGCCGTCGGAGTTGTCGAACAACAACTCGATGCTGGCGAGCGCGGTCGGTTTACGCGTCGTCGAGCCGCTGAAGATGACGTCGGTCAGCGCTTCGCCGCGCAATTGGCGCGCGGAACTCTCGCCCATGACCCAGCGCACCGCATCGATGATGTTCGATTTCCCGCACCCGTTGGGTCCGACGATGGCGCAGCGATTTCCGGGGAAACTGACCGTGGTCGGGTCGACAAACGACTTGAAGCCGGCGAGCTTAATTTGCTTGAGTCGCATCGACTGCTGCGTGACTTTCCGAAAGCGGCGGCAAAACCGCGGCTCCTGATGGTGACCACTGCGCGCGCGTCGCGGAACAAATTCTCGAGCGGCGCGCTGCACATCCACGGCCCCGGCTCCCTGGGGCCGGGCGTAGTGTATAGAAATTATTTTCGGATCACTACGCGCGGATGCGTGAATTTACTGCTGCGCCCACGCTCATCGTCGCGGTCGCGCTCGCAGTGACAGTTGCAGTCGCGCTTGTCGCGCAACCGCACGACCCGCTCAATGAATTATCGCATCGAGCGCGAGCACGGATTCGCGCCGGAAATGCGCGCGCACCAGCTCGCCCTGGCGCGACTCGTCGTTTGCGATCACCGCATCGAGCAGCGCGCGCGCAAATCGAATGACGTCGCGCGCATCGAAATTGGCGTGCTCGGCCGCGCGCCGGGAGATGCGCTGCAGTGCCGGCGACAGATCGCACAGCGTCGCACCCAGATAGATGTTGTCCGTGGACGTCACGCCGGCGCGGAAAAATGCGAGCTTCGCCGCAATCAGCGCATCCACCGACTCGGGCGACAGGTTTGCCGCCATCTGCTCGATCGTGCAGCGAAATCCCGCAAGCGCTGGCGCGCGTGCATTGCCCGCGACGCGCGCGGTCACCCGCGCCAGCAACAACAGGATCAACTCGCCATAAAACTCCGTCAGCGCGCTGGTGCGGGCGGGCTCGAGCCCGCTGACGACGGCGCCACGCCGGGGCACGATTTCGATCAGGTGGCGTCCCTCGACGATCAACAGCGCCTCGCGCACCGAGCCGCGCGAGACGCCGAGATCCTTCGCAACGCGTTGTTCCTGAATCCGCTCGAGCGGCGCGAGCCGCCCGCTGATGATCGCGTCGCTCAGATGATTGGCGATTTGTTGGGTCAGGCTCACGGCCGGTTTGAAGTCCATCGTTGCTCCGTCCTCACCGCAGATTCGCGGCGGTGCTGTTTCGACAGCGCTCGGATGGATTCGTTTCGAGGGCCTGCTCAGCCCCCGATGATCAGCGCAACCGCCGCGCTGCCGTGGGGATCGAGCAGTTGCGCCGGACTCTCGACATCGCCGGGCTGCCGCACCGGATTGCCGGACCGCGACAACCGCGCCAGCACTTCCACCCGGCTGAACATGCTCAAGCTGCGCCCCGGCTGCATCGCGTCCTGGTCCGTCAGCACCAGCTGCTGCGGCAGCGCGCTGGGATCGAGCGCGCGCACCGCGATCGGCTGCGGCGGCCCCGCGGGGGCGCGCGCGATCACGAACACGCGCGCAGGTGGCGCGGCATCGACGCCGGGCGCAAAGGCAACGCTCAGTCGAACCGCGGCCGCACCCGTTGCGACCGGCGGCGCCGCAGCGACTTGGGGGCCGGGGGCTTTCGTCCCCAGCAACGCGCGCGCGCGCTCCAGTTCTTGTTGCAGCGACTCGGCGCGTTCACCCGTGGCACCGCCCGCGAGCGCGTTCTCGAGATGGCCAACGGCGCTCGCGTAGTCGGCTCGGCGGAACGCGTCGAGCGCCAACATTTCGAGCACCACCGATTGGGTCGGATTGTCCGCGAGAATTCGCTCGATCAGCGTCCGATTCTCCGCAGTCACCGTGCCACCTGCGGCGATGAAGCGCGCCTGGGCCAGGGCGACCTGCACGCTCGGATCGTCGCCGGCAAGCGCGAACAGGCGTTCGAACGCGGTGACCGCGCCCGCGGCATCGTCCTGCCGCATCAGCGCGTGTCCCAGCAGATACCAGCTCTCGGCATCGTCCGGCACGGCCGCGACGCGCGCGCGCAAGCGCAGCACGAGATCGCTGAGTGCAACCGGTGGTGCGTCGGCGAGCCGCAGGACCTTGGCGGATTCGGCGAGCTGAACTGCGTCATACGCGCCCAATTGCCGATACAGCGCAACCGCGACGATGCTGATTGCTGCAACCACTGCAATCGCCGCTGCTACCGAGCGGCCACCGACGACGGCGCGACTCTCGTGCGTATCCGCACGACCCTCGTGCGTGCTCGCATCGTCGAGCAGCGTGGCGGCGAGTTCCTGCAACAGCGACTCGGTCTCAGCCGCGCCGAGAGCGTCGCGCTCGCGCTCGATTTCGGCAACGCGCGCTCGATACAAGCCAACGTTGATCCCGCCGCGATCGCCGTCGTCGGCGACGACGCCGCGGCGTAACAACGGCCACGCGGCAAACCCGGCGGCCATGACGAGCAGCACTCCAGCCGCCAGCATGAACCCGGTCATCGGATGTCCTTCGGCGCCAGGTCGCGCAGCAGTTCCGTCAGGCGCGCAGCTTCCGCGTCGCTCAGCGGCTCGGCGCCGCCGCGACGACGCTTGACCATCACGGCGACGGCGCCAAAACCGAGCACGAGCAATAGCACCGGCGCGACCCACAGCAACAGCGTGTCGCGCCGCACGGGCGGGTCGTACAACACAAAGTCGCCGTAGCGCGCCTGCAGGTAGTCGCGAATCGCCTGGTCGGTCGCCCCTTCGCGAATCAGTCGGTACACCGTCGCGCGCAGATCCGCCGCAATCGGCGCATCCGAGCCCGCGAGATTCGTATTCAGGCATTTCGGGCAACGAAATTCTTCGGTCAGCGCGCGGTAGCGCGTCTCCTGCGCGACGGTGTCGAACACGAACGCCTCGATCGCGCCGTCGGCCCGGGAGAGCGGCGCCATCCACAATTGCACGCACAGCAGCAGCACCGCGGCTACCCCAACACGCAGGGCCTTCTGCACACCGTCAACCATGCGGCGCTCCCGCAGGTGCTGTATCAGACAGCGCGTCCAGCCGCGGCTTGATCTCGCGCTCCCAGACAGTGCGATTCACTTCGCCGACGCGTTTGTACACGATCGTGCCGGCTGCATCGACGAGAAAGCTCTCGGGGGCGCCGTACACACCGAGGTCGACTCCCAGTTGACCGTCGGCGTCGACGATGTTGAATTCATACGGATCGCCCAGCGCGCGCAACCACGCGCGGGCTTTTTCGGAACTGTCTTTGTAGTTCACCCCGACGATCGGCAGGCCTGTCTCGGCATGAATCCGCAGCAACTCCGCGTGCTCCGCGCGGCACGTCGGGCACCATGTGGCCCAGACGTTGACGAGCCGCGGACGCCCGCGCACATCGGCCTGCGTGAATCGCCGGGGTGGCGTCGCCGCGGCATCGAGCGACGGCAGGTCGAATGCCGGAAACGGCTTGCCGACCAGCGCCGATGGCAACTGGTGCGGATCGTTGAGACTGAATCCCGCGTATAGCAGCGCGGCGATGATGACGAACGCCGTCAGCGGAATGAACAGGCTCGCGCGACTCACGCGTGTTCCTCACGCGTCCTCATAAGCGTTTCCCGCGCGTCGTCATAAGCGTTTCCCGCGCGTCCTCATAAGCGTGCCTCGCGCGTCCTCACACGCCCGACTCGGCCGCCACGGCGACGCCGACATCGCGCCGGACGCGCAAGCGCCGGTAGCGCACGTCGGTCACCGCAATCACGCCGCCAAGCGCCATCAACAGTGCGCCGAACCAGACCCAGCGCACGAGCGGCTTGTAGTGCAGCCGCAGCGTCCACGCGCCGTCGTCAAGCGGCTCGCCCATTGCGATGTAGACGTCGCGCCCGACACCCGCGTCGATTGCCGCTTCCGTCATCACATTGCCGCCCGCGAGGTAACGGCGTTTCTCCGGGAACAGCACATACGCAGCACCGTCGCCGTCGACGCGCACGGTGCCGCGGTCGGCCAGATAGTTCGGGCCGCGCACGCGGTCGACCGCCTCAAGCGTAAACGTCATCGCGCCGAGCTGCGTCGCGCCACCGCTGATCAGCCGCACGTCGCGCTCGATCGACAGATGACTCGTGACGACGATGCCGAGCAACGTGACCGCAAAGCCGACATGCGCGAGCGTCATGCCGAGATAGCCCGCGTGCAGACGCCGCAAACCCGCGAACCGCCCGCCCGCCTGCTCCCACACGTCTTCGACGTGCGTGCCGACGATCCACAGCGCAAGCACGGTGCCGGCCGCGACCTGCCACGTGAACACACCCGTCACGATCAGCGGCAACGCGACGCCGACAACGACGCTGGCACCGAATACGGCGCCGAGTTTGCGCCACAAAAACGCAAGGCTGGTGCGCTTCCAGCGCGCCGACGGACCGATGCCGAGCGCCAGCGCGACCACGCACATCAGCGGGATGAATACCGCGTTGAAGTACGGCGGTCCGACCGAGATCTTGTCACCGTCCGTCAGCGCCTCGTACGCGAGCGGGTACAACGTGCCGAGCAACACGACAGACATCGCAACGACGAACAGTACGTTGTTGACCAGCAGCAGCACCTCGCGCGACAAACCGGAGAAGTGCACGCGCGAGCGAATCAACGGCACGCGAACCGCGTACAGCGTCAGCGAGCCGCCGACGACGAGCACGAGGAATGCGAGAATGAACAGGCCGCGTTCAGGGTCCACGGCGAACGCGTGCACCGACGTCAACACCCCGGAGCGCACGATGAACGCTCCGAGCAGCGACAACGAAAACGCGCCGATTGCGAGCAGCACGGTCCAGCTCTTGAACGCGCCCCGCTTTTCGGTGACCGCCAACGAATGCACTAAGGCAGTCCCCATCAACCACGGCATGAACGAAGCGTTCTCCACCGGGTCCCAGAACCACCAGCCGCCCCAGCCGAGTTCGTAGTACGCCCACCAGCTGCCGAGTGCGATGCCGGTCGTCAAGAATGCCCACGCGACGTTGGTCCAAGGACGCGACCAGCGCGCCCACGCCGAATCGAGCCGCCCGGTCATCAGTGCCGCGAGCGCGAATGCGAATGCGACCGAGAACCCGACATAGCCGATGTACAGCATCGGCGGATGAATCGTCAGCCCGAAGTCCTGCAGCAGCGGGTTCAGATCAGCGCCTTCGCCCGGCGGCACGGGCAGCGCGCGTTCGAACGGATTGCTCGTGAACAACGAAAACGCGGCAAATCCCGCGGTGAGCCAGCCCATCACCGCGAGCACGCGGCTGATCATCGGCAACGGCAGATGCCGGCTGAACGTCGCCACGGCGAGCGTCCACAGCGTCATGATCAGGATCCACAACAGGAACGATCCCTCGTGCGCGCCCCACACTGCGGCGACTTTGAAGTAAATCGGCAACAGCGAGTTCGAGTTCCTCGCCGCATATCGCACCGAAAAATCGTCGTTGACGAACGCATACTCGAGGCACGCGAACGAAAGCATCGCGAACACCGCGACCCCAGGGGCAAGCGAAAATCCGGAGCGCATCAACCGGGGATTGCCGCGCGCAGCGCCGATCAGCGGCACCGTGCCGAGCACAACCGCGAGCGCAAACACGAGGATCAACGCAAAGTGACCGAGTTCCGGGATCATGACGGCTTCTTCATCCCTTTGAGTTCGGGCGGCATGTAGTTCTCATCGTGCTTCGCGAGCACTTCGTCGGCTTTGAAGACGCCGTCGTCGCCGAGATGGCCGGTCGCCAGCACACCCTTACCCTCGCGGAACAGGTCCGGCAGGATGCCTGCGTAAACTACCGTGAAGTCCGCGCCCTGAAAGTCGGTGACGACGAAGCGCACCTCGACGCCGTCGGCAGCGCGCTGCACGCTGCCGTCCTTGACCATGCCGCCGGCGCGAATTCGCGGCCCCACCGGCGCTTTGCCGGATACCACCTCGGCCGGCGGGTAGAACAGATTGATGTTCTCGTTCAGCGCGCGCATCACGAGCATCACCGTCACGGCGACGCCGACGAGGAGGAACGCGACCGCGATCAGTCGCTTACGCCGAACGGGATGCATCGTCTTGCGCCTCCTGTGCCGATTCTCGGCGCACACGCTGCGCCTGCTCGCTGAAAAAACGTCGCCGCGCGAGCAGCGGTCGCGTCAGCAGCACGCCGATGCCGACCACGCCGACGCCATAGGCGCTCCACACATATAAATAGTGGCCGCCCATGTACCAGAAGTCGTGCCACGTCGCGAAGTTCACGGCAGCCGGCTCCCGACGAGTTCGTTGACCCACTGCGTACGGCGCTCGCGCACGAGCACTTCGTTGCCGACGCCGAACAGCAGCACGCCGGTGAAGAACGTATAGAAGCCGAGCACGCTGACGAGCAACGGCAGATACATCTCGCTCGGCATCGAAGGCGCCGCGGTCAGCTTGAACGTCGACGGCTGATGCAGCGTCAGCCACCAGTCGACCGAGTACTTGATGATCGGAATGTCGACCATGCCGACGACCGCGAGAATCGCGGCGGCGCGGCCGGCGGTTTCTTCGCGCGGCACCGCCTGGCGCAACGCCATCACGCCAAAGTAGAGAAACAGCAGCACCAGCATCGACGTCGTGCGTGCATCCCACACCCACCAGGTACCCCACGTCGGCCGGCCCCATATCGAACCCGTCAGCAACGCAACGACACAGAACACGACGCCGATCGGCGCCGCCGCCGCGACGACCATGTCGGCGAGCTTCATCCGCCAGATCAGCAACACCGCGCCTGAGAGGCCCATCAGGATGTAACAGGACTCCGACAGGATCGCCGCCGGCACGTGCAGATACATGATGCGGAAGCTGTTGCCCTGCAGGTAGTCCGGCGGCGCGATCGCCAGTCCCCACACGAGCCCGACGCCGATCCCCATCAAACCCAGGGTCATCGCGCCAACGGCCCACGGGCCGCTGATTTCGAAGAACCAGCGCGGCGAACCGATCCGATGCCACAGCGTTTTCAGTCGACCCATGATCGTTTCACTCCACGCCCACCTTCAGTGCCAACGCGGACGCAAAGGGGGTCAGCGTCAACATCAACGCCAGAATCGCTGCGAGCCACGCGATCTGCGCGTCGGGGTCGACGCCGTCGATCACCGCCGACACCGCGCCCGCGCCGAGGATCAGCACCGGCACGTAGAGCGGCAGAATGATCAGCGTCAGCAGCAGGCCGCCGCGTTTGAGTCCGACCGTCAGGGCAGCACCGACCGCCCCCAACAGACTCAAAATGGGGGTGCCGAGCAGCAGCGTCAGCATCAGCGTAGATACCGCGGCCTGCGGCAGGAACAACATCAGCGCGGCGACCGGCGACAACAACGTCAACGGCAACCCGGTCACGAGCCAATGCGACAGAACCTTTGCAGCCACACCGACGAACAACGGCTCGACATGCAGCACCATCTGCTCGAGCGTGCCGTCGTCGTAGTCGCGCCGGAACAACGTATCGAGCGACAGCAGCGTCGACAACAGCGCGAGCACCCACAGCACGCCCGGCGCGATTTCGGCAAGCCGATCCGGACCGGGTCCGACCCCGAGCGGGAACATCGAAATGCCCATTACGTAGAACATCAGCGGATTGATCAACTCGCCGCGCGAATGGAACGCGATCGTCAGATCGCGCCGCACCTGGGCCAAGAACGTTCGCCCCGCCGAGGGCGTCCGAACGCTGAGGGCGTGCGTCACGCAGCGCGTCCGAGCACATGGCGTCGCGTGCCGTCGAGTTGCAGCGATTGGTGCGTCGCGCACAGCGCACCACCACCGGCGGCGCGATGCCGCGCGAGCAGATCGCGCACCAGCGCGCACCCCGCATCGTCGAGCGCCGTGAGCGGCTCATCGAGCAGCCACAGCGGCGCGCCGCGCAGCTTAAGGCGCGCGAGCGCGGCGCGCCGCTGCTGGCCCGCCGACAGCTGCTGACATGGCGTGAGTTCATAGCCTGCGAGGCCGACCCCATCCAGCAGCGCCCTGAGTTCGTTGGTCGATGCATCGATGCCTTCGATCGCCGCAGACCACCGCAAGTTCTGCAGCGGTGTCAGTTGCAGATTCAAGCCGCCTCGGTGGCCGACATAGTTGAGGTGCGCAGCTACGCTGACGCTGCCGTCGAAATCGCCGGTCAAGCCGGCCAACGCGCGCAGCAGCGTCGTCTTGCCGCTGCCATTGGGACCGGTCAGCTCGATCACGTCGCCTTGCCGGATGTCGAGATCAAGCGCGTGGAACAGGACGCGTCCGTCCCGCTCGCACCCGAGCCCGCGCGCCGTCAGTAGTGATTCCTGCACTGTGGTCTGACCATCCGTGAAGCCGCGCGCATTATAACCAGGTGAATACAGATTGCTCGGCATCGGGGACGCAGTTTCGAACCTGCGTCACGTTTCGCGCTTTGCCGCGACGTGTGCCGGGACGCTTGCCGCGCCGCTTGTCGCTAAGAGTACCGCGAGTTGCCGGTCGTGCAGACGCGCGAGTAACGCCATGCAGAGCACCGCGCCGAACAGCGCCCACGCCATGTCCGATTGGGTATCCCAGACGTAGCCCTGCGTGCCGAGGAACGCATCCGATGCAGTTTTGCTCAAGAGCGCCACCCCCCACTCGATCAACTCGTAGAACGCGCTGATCGCCAGACACACGCTGACGACGAGATAGTTCAACCAGCCGCCACGCGTCAGCGGCGTCAAGCGCAGCAGTAACTCGCGTGCGATCAGCGCCGGCACGAATCCCTGCGTGAAGTGGCCGACCTTGTCGTAGTTGTTGCGTTCCCAACCGAACGGCTCACGCAGCCATTCGAACAGCGGCACCTCGGCGTACGTGTAATGGCCGCCGATCATCAACACGATCGCGTGCGCGAGGATCAACCAGTACACAAGCGGCGTCAGCGGAAACCGCCGCATCGTCGCCGCGAGAACCACAACAGCGATCAACGCTGGGACGACCTCGAGCCACCAGGTGTAGCGGTCCTTTGGATCGATGTACGACCACACGAGCACGAGCGTGAACATTACGCACCAGGCGATGATCGAGTTTCGGGTTGGTGCGGTCGCGGTGCGCGGCATGACTCGCGTCAGCGTACCGTGAATACGCCGTAACCACGCGCGCCGATGCGCAGCTGCCAACCGCTGCGTCCGTGCGTCGCGTGGCAGCGATGCGACAACACCGCGGCCGCGTCCCCGAGCGGCGGCAATACGAGCGTGTGGCTGTCGAGGCCCGGATTGATCGCGACGAGCAACGCGGCACCGCGCCGATACACGAGCGGATAACCCGCTGATTCCGTCAGCACCGTCAGCGACGCATCGGCCGCGAGGTCCGCTTCGGTCACACGCAGGTAGATCAGGCGCTCCACGTGGTGCCACAACGATTCACGGTCGGCGCGCTGCGCGGCAACGGTGGGCCGATCGCCCTGTGGATCGATCGGCAGATACGGCGTCGCCGCAGAATTGACCGAAAAACCGGCGTGCGCCGAATCGTCCCACTGCATCGGCGTGCGCGAGCCGGTGCGTTCGTAGCCCCCTTCCTTGCTCGTCAGGCCCTCGATGTAGCGCATGCCGATCTCGTCGCCATAATACAAAAACGGCAATTGCGGCCAGGTGAACAGGAACGTGTAAAGGACCTTTAGATCGTCCATGTCACGTTGGTTGCGCGGCCGCACGAAGTCGTGGTTCGACGACGGCAGGCTGATCAACCCGCGCCCCGCAATGTGGTGGTGCTGAAACTCGAAGGGTTTCAAGAAGCGTCGAAAGTCACCAGCGCCACGGCTGTCGAAGTATGGCAACTCGCGCCGCTTCGGAAACGACTGCGGCCCGAGCACCAGGGCGTCGTAACCCGGCACGCCGACGTGCTGCATGAAATCCGCATGAAAACCGGCGTCGATCGCAAGTTCCGGATTGCCCCACTCGCTGATCAGCACCCGCTCGCGATAGTTGGCGTCGAGCCACGCGCGCACCTCGCGCCACACGCGCCGAACGCCGATGTGTTGCGGGTCGCGTTTGACGATGCTGCCCGCAAGGTCGACGCGAAAGCCGTCGACGCCGAGATCGAGCCAGAATTTCATCGTCTGCATCAGCGCTGCGCGCGTCGCGGTGGGACCCGGCGCATCGATGTCCTGCTGGTAGCTGCGCGTCGGCGCGCCGAAGCCGTAGTTCAACGCCGGCTGATGCGCGAAAAAATTGGTCGCGTACGCGCCAGCGCGATCCGACGTGCCGCTGACGAAGTCGAGTTCTTCGTCGCGCGTGACCCACGGATTGTTCGTCCAGACGTAGCGGTCGGTGTAATCGTTGACTTGCGCGCGGCGTGACTCGATGAACCACGGATGCTGGTCGGACGTGTGGCCGGCGACGAGGTCGAGGCAGACGCGGATGTCGCGCGCGTGCGCCGCCGCCAACAGCGACTCGAAGTCCAAGTGGGTACCGTAGCGCGGCGCGATCCGGCAGTAATCAGCAACGTCGTAGCCGGCGTCTTTGAACGGCGAGACAAAACACGGGTTGATCCACAACGCGTTGATCCCGAGATCGGCCAGGTAATCGAGCTTCGCCTCGATACCGGCGAGATCACCGATGCCGTCGCCGTTGGCGTCGTAGAAGCTCTGCGGGTAGATCTGGTAGAACACCGCCCGCCCGAGCCATGCGGGCAGCGTCATCAAGCGATCCCGTTACTCGAACGAGCGCCATTCAGCCAGATCGGTGCAGATATGTCGAACGAGTGGTGGTGCCACCCAACTCCCCTCAACGGAACTGCGTCGTCGACACGCGACCGAGGTGGAGATGGCTGTTCCTTGCGGCGGACCGTCTCGCGCCATGAATGGCGCGAGCGAGCCTACATGGATGTATTCACGGCGTGTCCGCCGCAATGAACAGCCATCTCCGCCGTGTTAGAGCTTCTCTAGTCGGACGCCAGTCGAAAACAACACTCGTAGCGCGCGCCCGGCAATTTCATACGCCCTTGCGCGACGAACTCGCCGAGTACTTTGTCCAACACATCCATGATGTCGCGATCGCCGTGCAATACGAACGGGCCGTGCTCGCGGATCATCCGAATCCCGTTTTCCTTCACGTTGCCGGTGACGATCGCCGAAAACGCGCGCTTCAGGTTGAACGCGAGTTCGTGCGGCGGCATGTCGCGCTTGAGCCGCAGACCGGCGACGTTTTCGTGCGTCACGTGAAACGGCAGCTGCCACGCGAGCGGAATGTTCAGCAGCCAGTTGAAGTAGTACGCGTCGCCCGACGTGCGGCGCTGGCCCTGCACCTTGTGGATCCTGCGGCCGATCCATTGCGCGGCGCCCGAGGCGTCGTCGATGACGATTCGGTACAGCTTTCGGACGTCTTCGCCGAGCGTCAACGTGATCAGTTGATCGAGACTTTCGAAATAGTTCGCGCTCGATTCACCCCCGGTGAAGATCACCGGGAATTTCTGTTCGGCGTTCGCCGGGTCCATCAGCAGCCCCAGCAGAAACAGCACCTCTTCGACTGTGCCGACCCCGCCGGGAAAAATCACGATGCCGTGCCCCATCCGCACGAACGCTTCGAGGCGCTTCTCGATATCGGGCAGTACGACGAGGTGGGTCACCATCGGATTCGGCGGTTCCGCGGCGATGATGCCCGGCTCGGTCAGACCGATGTAACGCGGATTCGGTGTGCGCTGCTTGACGTGGCCGATCGCCGCACCCTTCATCGGTCCTTTCATCGCACCCGGTCCACAACCGGTGCAGATGTCGAGGCCGCGCAACCCGAGGTGGTAGCCGACCTCCTTCGTGTATTCGTACTCGACGCGCGAGATCGAATGTCCGCCCCAGCAGACAACCACGTTCGGCCGAATATCCGGCACGAGCACGCGCGCCTGCTTGAGGACGTGGAAGACGGCGTCGGTGATCCCCTCGCTCGAGTCGAGGTCGAAGCGCAGGTTGTTCTCGATCTCGGTGCCGTTGTAGAGGAGGTCGCGCAGCACGGCGAACAGATGCTGCCGGATGCCCTCGACCATACGACCGTCGACGAACGCACTCGCAGGCGCGTTTTTAATCTTCAGCTTGAGCCCGCGGGTGCGCTGGATGATTTCGACGCTGAAGTTGCGATACTCGTCGAACAGCGCCAACGCATCGTCCGACTCGTCGCCGGTGTTGAGCACAGCCAGCGCGCAGCGGCGGAACAATTCGAGAATGCGCGAGTCGCGCGTGTTGCGCAGTTGCTCAACCTCACGCTGCGACAGCATCTCGAGCGTCCCGCTCGGCGTGACCTCGGTGTCTACCGTCGGCGAGCGGCTTACGAATTCCGATCTATTCATCGCACGTCCTGTGCCCGCTTTCTCACTGGCGCGGTCGCCTCATGCTAGGCACCCGTGGTGCTGGGAAGCGTGCGCGGGTTTGCAGTTTCGGCAGCCTCGTCGACGGCCCCGCCGAAAGTAATTCGATACACCGCATTGGCGTAATCATCCGACACATATATATGTCCGGCGGAATCCTCCGCGAGTTCCGCGGGCCGGCCGATCACATTCTCGTCGACGAGAAAGCCGGTGACGAAGTCGCTCGCGCGAATCACACCGTCCGCGTCCCAATGCAGCGCCACGACCTTATGCCCGTCCTTTCGACTGCGATTCCACGAACCGTGCAGCGCGACGAGTGCGGCACCACGGAATTTCGCCTGCTGTTGCTCACTCGTCAGGAACACGATCCCGAGCGGCGCGTTGTGGGCACGGAACTCGAATACCGGCGGGATCGACGCCGCGATCACCGCCGCACGTCCGGTCCCGACATCCGGATCCGGCACCCGAGCGCCGTTCGCAAAAGGCCAGCCGTAGAAGCCGCCCTGCTCGATCAGGTTCAGCTCACACGGCGGGAAATCGTCGCCGAGCAGGTCGCGGCCGTTATCGGTCGCGTACAGCGCACCATCGCCACGCCAGTCGAAACCGGCGCTGTTGCGCAGGCCGGTCGCGTAGATGTCGATGAACTTCCCATCCGGCGTGAAGCGCAGCATCGCTGCGCGGCGTTCGTCATCTTCCAGACACGCGTTGCACGACGAACCGATCGTCAGATACAGCAGTCCATCGGGCGAGAACCGGATCGTCTTGCGCCAGTGGGAACCGCCCTTCGGCAGATTCCGAATGATGACTTCGTACTGCCCCTCGATGCGACCGTTGGCGTCGTCGAAGCGCACCCGCCCGATCTTGTCCCGCTCGGCGACATACAGATAACCCTGCCACAGGTCGAGTCCGTTTGGACCGTCGAGCCCGTCCAGCAGCACCCGCTGTTCGGCGGCCCGCCCTTCGCCGTCCGTGTCGTTGGAAAGCCAATACACGCGCCCGTTGGCGGCCGACGCGACCAGCACGTCATCGTGCGCCGTGACGCGCAGCATCCGCGCTCGCGGCAGATCACGCGCAAACAAGCTGATGCCGTAGCCGTCGGGTACCGTCAAGCGGGATTTCACGGTTGCGGCATCGGCGCGCGGCATTTCGAACCAATTCGGCAAACGCTGCGCCAACGCATCCGCGAAGGGGATTTTGACCGTCGGCATCACCAGCCACACGACGGCGGCTGCGATAGCCACGAGCCCGATCACGCCGATGGCGAGGCGCTTAAGCACCTTCACCGCGCGCCGCCGAGGCTGACTTCGACACCGGCGTATACCTGACGCGGTGTGCCGGGAAAGTAGCGATAACTGCCGAACGCGATATCCGCGCGGTCGGCATAGCGGATGTCGCCGATGTTCATCACACGCGTGAACAGCCGCCAGCGTGGATTCACCTGCCATTCACCGCGCCAGTTCCACAACGTGAAGCCGTCATAACTCGCCGTGCTCGCGGCGTCGAGGTAGTAACGTCCTTGATAGATCGCCTCCACCTCGCTGACGATGTTCTGCGTCGGCGAATAACGCCAGTGCGCGCTGCCGAGCCAGCGCGGCGCCGTGTCCACGTCGTGACCGTCCATGATCAACTCGCCGCCGGTAATCTGCCGGTCGAACGCGTAGGTGTGCCGCGCGTAGGTCCCGATCAACGAGAGACGGTTGCCGGCATACGGTGTCCAGCCAAAATCGAACTCCACGCCGTACGAATCGAGCTTGCCGTTGCTGACGTTGAAACCGTTCGCGTCGCGCAGAATCACATGCGTGCTGCTTTCGCTGTACAACGCCCCCGAATAGTCGAACGACTCGAGCGAGCCGCGCCCGCCAACCTCGAACGCCGTCACCTCCTCGCTGTCGAGGTCCGCGACGGTCTGACCGCTCTGCAGTCGATACAGTTCGGTCGCCTGCGGCGGCCGGAAGCCCCGGCTCGCAACGCCGAACAACGCGAGGTTCGGCGCGACCGTCCACTCAATCCCCAATCGGGGTGCGACGTTCGTGAACGAGTCATCGCTATCCGGCGGCCGCGTATACAGACAACCGCCGAACCCGCACGGTAGACCGTTGTCGCGCGTGTTGCCGTCGAGACCATGATTCGTATAGTCGTACTCGAGCCACTCCAGCCGCGTGCTGTGCACCAGCGCAACGTCGTCGGTGAGCGCCCAACGAACGTCGTAGTGCAGCGCGCCCATCAGGCTCGTAACGTCGTAGTCGTAGTGCATGCCGACCGGACGCGTCGCGACCACGAACGCCGATCCCTGCGCCGGCTTCTCCTGGTACTCGTACAAATCGCCATCCGCCCATTCGAGGTCGACGCCGGCGCGCCAGTCGAGCGCACCGCGGGATCCGTTCAGCGACAGCTGCGCGCCGGCGCTGTCCTGGCCGTTCTTCTCGCGCGGCTGTCCCGGCAAGAAGTGCTGCAGGAACTCCATCCGCGAGCTGCGTACATACGGCGTCATGTTCAATTCGATCCCGGAGTCGAGCGACTTGCGCCATGCGCTGACCAACCGCCACGACCACGCGTCGCGATACGAATCGGGATTCGGATTGGATTTGCGCAGTTGATCGTCCTTGTACGCACCGTAGCCGACAACGAAGCCGCCGGTCTGCTGATTCAGGTTCGTCCAGTCGAGTGTCGTGTGCACGTCGAATCCGGCCACGGGCCCGAGCTGGGTCAACGTCACCTTCTGCTCGTGGTGACCGGTCGAATATCGATAGCCATCGGTATTGGTCGCGACGCCGTCGAGGCGCAACAGCTGATCATTCCGCGTCGTGCTCGCGCTGAGGCGCCCGGCCAGGTAGTCGTCCGGGCCTGCCTCGACCAACAGTCGGCCGGGCTCGGCGGTTGTCGGCGTCACGACGTTGATCGCGCCATGCAGCGCATTGCTGCCGAACAGCGCGCTGCCCGCGCCGCGCAACACTTCGATCCGCGCGGCCTGTTCCGAATTGACCTCGAACAGGTTGTTGATGTTGCAGAAGCCGGCGGGACGAATCGGCACGCCGTTCTCGAGATAGAGGAATTCACCGCACGCGCCGGTGCCGGTGAACACCGGCGAGCGGATCGCGGTCAGGTGCTCCTCGCCGGAACCGCGCGACACCCAGACGCCCGGCACCCGCACCATCGTCTCGTAGATGTGCGTCTGGCCGACGAGGCGCAGCACGTCCGCGTTGATGGTCGTCGTACTGCCGACGCCGTCGAGGCGTTCAACGACCGACGTTTGCGCGGTGACGACGATGGTCTCGAGGGATTTCTCGGTAGCGGGCGGTTCCGCCGCGGACGCGGTGATGTGGCCGATCACCAGCAACGCGACGGCGGCAATGCGGGGTGACATGGGATCCCGGTGACAATCGGAAGGCGGCCGACCTTAAAACAATCGCTCCGTGTCATGCAACGTCCGTTTCAAGAGACGGCGCAGACCGGGAACGCTGCAACGACTGCACACGTGTCCTGCACGAGCGTGCTCATGCGCGACCGGACCA
The DNA here is from genome assembly GCA_964445675.1 of uncultured Pseudomonadales bacterium. GTDB lineage: Bacteria > Pseudomonadota > Gammaproteobacteria > Pseudomonadales > Azotimanducaceae > DATJGR01. Next base: position 17,304 of record CAYUMA010000020.1, read on the forward strand.
AGCTGTTGGCGCCTGTAGCTCTTTGACGCGACCTTGTAAAACCGCATTGCGGGTGGATCCGAACCCCGGCTAGGGTGCGAACAGTGACTCAGTGCGCACTCGTTGGGGGAAACATGCAGCATTCCATTGGCGCTCTGGTGCTTGCCGCGAGCCTCGCGAACCCGGTGTGGGCGGACCAGCGCCAGACCGGCTTCAGCGTCGGCGTGACGGTTCCGGTGCGCGTGACGCTCGAGGTGGTCGAGCAGCCCGCAGAACTGACGCTGACCGAGACCGACATTGCGCGCGGCTACAAAGACGTGTCGGCGCGTTACCGCGTCAGCTGCAACGACCGCCGCGGCTTCGTGCTGCGGATCGCACCGCGGTCAAGTATCACGCAGCACGTCGAAATACAGGGACTCGGTGCGAATGTCGTGCTGCGCGACGCCGCCATCGAGATCGCGCAGCAGCCGCGCGCGGCGCGCGTGCAGAATCTCGCGCTCGAATTCCGTTTCGTGCTGAACTCATCGACCGTGCCCGGCACCGCCGCGCTGCCCGTGCAGGTTGCCGCAACGCCGATTTGACGGCGCTGCTCAGAATTGGAGCGTCACGATGATCGTGTCGGTGTATGCGCCGTCCAGCACGTCCTGTCGCGCCGGGATGCGACCGTACACCGGACGTACCTCCCGCCGACTGCTGTTACCGACGCCGGGGCCCACAATGAACGAACCGGACGCCATGTTGGTCCCGCCAAGCCCATCGCCCCAGATGACCGACCGGGCCGTATCGATGAACAGGTTGTAGTTCAACGAGACGGCGCCCGCGCGCAACTGCCGCGAGGCGTAAGTACCGCTGTTGCCGGTCGAGAGCTTCGCCGTGTACGTGATCTGAGCAGCGCCGCCCGACAGGTATGTGCAACTGACGGTGACATTGCCGGTCGAGTCGTTCGGCACCGGCGCCAGCGGATCGTACGTACCAAACGCAACCCCGACGGTCGACACTGAACAGTCAGCAACGGCGGCCGCGCTGGAGCAATACAGCACCGCCGCGAGCGCCACCGCAGCCCGTCCGAACGCGACGTCTACCCCGGTCACGGCGGCGAATCCACGACCCTCGAGGCCGCTTCGCTCCCCCGGCATGTGATGTCGCCGAGATCCGGTTGCGGTCCCGCTGCTTCGGGCCGCGAGAACTGGAAGCTGCAACGATGCCCCGGCCATTGCGCGGTCGCGTCGTGCTCACCCTCGGCCGAGGTGAGATAGACAAGGCCATCGCGCGCGACCGGCGCTCGTTCACTGCGGGTCGCCACGATCGCGCCGGGAGGCACGGCCCTGCCGTCCGATTGCAGGAGCCTGAAGGTCACGGCGCTTGCGCGGATCACCGGGAAGCGTACGACCGGTCCGCTGCGGTAGGCCGGAGTGACCGTCATCGCAGGCGCCGCGAGCGACGCATCGAACGGCAGTTCAGCGGGATCGACACTGACCGTGTTCGTCTCATACGGACGCATGGAATCAAGCAGCACTCGCCCGCTCCGATCGGTCCGCCCGACCGGTTGATTGTCGACGTAGACCGTGAGTCCCGCGTAATCCGCTAACTCGACGACCGCAAAACTCTCGTCCAGTGTCCGCGCCGGCATGATGCCCGCACTGGTAATCGCCAGGCCACCGGTCGCATCGACTCGCCATCCGTCCTGCGCGTCGCGCCGCGCATAGTGCGCACCGACCAGACCGGCAGCGCCCTGATAGTAGTAATCCAGTTGGCCGTTCGCGTTCGACGACACCTCGACGTAGTAGGCGGCCCCGATGCCAGCGGGCAGGCTCTGTTGCACGGAAGCCACCGCTTCGACGGCATGATCCCCGCTCGTCGCCTGAGATTTCTGCAGCCCGAGCGACGCCGTGCGTCGCTCGCCCAGCGGCACGGTCAAATTCATGAATACATCGGTCGATGATCCGTCGCCGGTCGAACGGCTCGCGATGAATCCGAGGTATCCAAAATTGCCGAGCGTGACTGAGTGGCTGAGCCCGAACACCTCCGCACTCGTTCGGGTCCAGTACGACTGACGCCCGTACGACAGCTGCAGATTGCCGTATTCGCCGAGCGTGAAGCCAAAGCCGCCAAAGGTGCGCTGCTTGGGTCGATCGACTCGCGCCGCCGTTCCAAGCTGTTCGAATTGCTCGGACGTGTATCGGGTCTGAGCGAATACGCTGAGCCGCGGACCGGCGCGCTGGAATCCAATGCCGCCCAGCCAGCCGAGATTGCCGTCGCCCCCCAACGCACCCGTCAGCGTGGCGACCCCGATGGTTCCCGCCTGCAGTGCCGCATCGATGCCGACGGCGCCGGCGCCGCCCGACTCGCCCTCGGCGTGGAGCTCGGTCGTCAGGTGATCGGTGATGCCGCGGCGGAACGTACCCGACATCATGAAGTCGCCGTATGCGTTGCTGCGCCGCGTGTAATCTTCACGGATCGCACCGGCATCGAATGAATACTCGACCAAACCCGCACGCAGCAGCGCCGGGCCCGTGTAATACGGCTGCGACAGTATCTGCTGGCGTCCGAGCGCATCCGTCACGACGACCTGCATCTGACCGGCGCCATTGATCGCCGGAACCCGGTCGATCGTGAATGGTCCGGGCTCGACGGTCTGGTTCGCGACGCGCTGGCCGTTGACGAATACGTCCACGGTGGACGGCAGGATCGCCTCACCCTGCGCGAGCAGCAGCGGTGTCGTTACCAGCGTCGGCTGGGTCGCGAAATTGGTGCCGAGATGCACCCCGCCAAAGCGCGCAGCCTGTCCCCAAGCTCCGGTCGCATTGATCGAATCGCCGATACGCAGCGTCTGCAGCTTCTTGGGTAGATCGAGCGTCCACGTCGAGTCGAGACGTACCGCCGAGGCGCGCGATTCCGCGTTTGCACCGAGCATCGAGTTCGTCAGTACACCCGCCGACCCAAATAGCCCGGCTTCCACGATCGCGCCAAAGCTCGACTCATCGTCGGTTTCTGCGCCGTACACGTCGTAGTTGACGAAGCCGCCGAGTCGCGCCGGCGTCACATCGGGAAGCTTCGACGCGCCCGCTGCGCTGCGGGTCTCGACGAATGCCGCTGCGGGCAACGTCAACCGAATGCTTTGGGTGGTTTCATCGATCACCGCATTCGACGCGGCGTCCAGACGGAAATAGCGCTGACCGTCGACGTCGACTGCGCCGGACGCCGGCGTCCTCAGTCGCAGCTGTGCGAAATCAGATTCGGCAAGCCACAGCCCGCCAGCCGAGTCGCGAACGACCACGAGTGTCGGCACGGCACGCTGGTCGTTGACTGAAATGGCGACGATCGAGGGGACGTAAGGCTCGGCAGCGCCCGCCGCGACGTGGTAACCGGCGAGCGCCAGCATTCCAACGGTAAGCAGCCGGGTGCGCACCAATTCAACCGTCTGCGGGACTGATCTCCAGCTCGAAGTCGCCGGCTTCGGTGGCTCCCTTCACCCGAAGCAGACGCCAATCGGTGCCAGAGGTTCCGTCCGTCTGGTGGGTGTCGAGCATCCAGGTATGCGCCTGGCCCGGCAGAATGTACGCGGCCATTGGCGCGTCGAGCGTCGGTTCGGCCGTCTCTGCCGGCGCGACGGCGAAATGCAGCACCCGTGCATGGGCGTTGCCTGAGTTGCGAGCGGTCACGGCGAGGCTCTCGTCGGCGCCGCGCTTGGCCGTCCATTCGAGCGCAGGATCGGCGGCGGCGGTTGCTTCGACGAAGATCGGCAGGCTGATGCGAAGTGCGACGTTCAGCCCGGTGAAGCCTTGTTCGGCTTGCGCAGGTACCTCAGTGAGAATCAGCCGATAGCTCAGTTCGCGCGCCAGATCGGGCGTGCGCCGCCATGCAACTCGCACCAGTTGCGATCCGTTGGGCGGCAGAGTGAAAACCGCCGGGCTAACGAGCGCATCGCGGGTTGAGGTGAGCCGATCCTCGCCGTCGGATTGCTCCCAGAGCATGACCTGCGCCTCGACCACAACCTCGGCGTCCTGCTGGTTGCGGATCGTGACCGCGCCGGTCTGCGCCGTCGCCGAAAGATTGATTCGCAGCGGCGAAACCGAAAACGTTCCGGCGTGAACCGGCGCCGGCGACAGCCACAAGGCTACCGCCGACACCAGGCCCAGAAGCAGACCGCGCACGATCGGTGCTACAGATCAATCAGTACGAGATCGTCGCGATGATGGTGTCGGTGTACGTACCCGCGTCGACCGGTGCGGTGTTGTTGGCGGCCAACAGTTGTCCATACACGGTCAGTGTCTGGTTCGCGGCCATGCCGGCACCCGTGCCGGTTGCAGGTCTACCCGAGCCACCGGTGTTGTCGCCCCACACCGTCGTGTAGCCGCTGGTCGTGTAGAGGTTGTAGTTCAGCGTATCCGAGCCGAGAACCAGCGTGCGGTTCGCAAAGGTGCCCGAGGATCCGGTGCTCAGGTTGACGTCATAGGTCGTGTTGTTCGTGCAGCGGACGGAAATCGCCGAGCTCGCGGTCAGGTCGTTCGTGCCGTCGAACGTGCCCAGATTCAGATCGGGCGCGTTGATGACGCAGTTCTTCAAAACCGTTGCCGACACCACGAACGAGTCGGTCTTGGTGACCGCGTGAGCGGTACCGACAAGCGCCAGCAGCGCGCCGGCGGCGATCGGGGTGATCACAGATTTACGCATTACGTACCTCGCGTTGAGTGGTCCTTCTCTTTTTAGCCCGCCGTTCCTGGCCTGATCGACCGCGTGGAAGCGTGGACGGATCCTCCTCTTGGCGCGGCATTTGTCGTTGACCGGTCAAGCGGAAGATCCAACAGCAGTGTCCCAGAGCATTCGCCGCCTATCCGTGACCACCCTCACGGATCTATTGCCCCATAACGCGTTCGTCAGCGTCAGCGAGCGCGCGGCCGTCGGGAAAGCCCAAACGGCGGCCGCTATGCCGCCCGCGGCGTCGCGTGACCAGCATCACGCCCCGTCACCGGCCTCGATCAATTCGCGAGAATTGTCGTCGTGTTCGAGATCGAGTCGTAGGTGATCACCGCGCGACCGCTGCGCAGCTGGCGCCGCACGGCGTCGCGCTTTTGTTCGAGGTCGAATTCGTGATGCCCATAGTCCGTGCCTTCACGCATGACGTAGTCGTCGATCACGCCAGCGAGCGCCTCGGCCGACAGCGCTTCGATGGGAATCTTGATGATCGCCCCGCTGGTCACGTGACGGCCGCCGCAACTTCGGTACTTGCGCGTTGCATTTCAGTACCATACCGGCTTTGATCCCACCAAGCGATGCGACTCGGACCGCGCTGCGTCGCCTAAGTGGACCGCGCCATCTCGGCATGCCAACAGGATAGGAATCATGGCCGAACAGGAACACATTCTCGTCGTCGAAGACGAACCCATCACCCGTGAACAGCTCGTTTCGTATTTCAACGAAGAGGGCTTCAAGGTCTCCTCGACCGGCAACGGCGACGAGGTCATCGGACTCATCACCGACACGAACGTGATCCTCGTGCTGCTCGACATCAAGCTGCCCGGCAAGGACGGCCTGACGCTGACGCGCGAGATCCGCGCTCACTCGGACATCGGCATCATTCTGGTGACCAGCAAGCAGGAGCAGATCGACCGCATCCTCGGCCTCGAGAGCGGCGCGGACGATTACGTGACGAAGCCCTTCGACCCGCGCGAACTGCTGAGCCGCGCGCGCAACCTGATCCGTCGCGTGCACATTCAGCAGCGGCAACGCCGCAAGAACCACATCCGCAAGTTCGCCGGCTGGACGCTGGATCTGAACAAGCGCGAATTGATGTCGGCGGAAGGCGAGGCGAGTCAACTGTCGGCCGGCGAGTATCAGCTGCTGCTGTCGTTCATGGAGAAGTCCGGCGAAGCGATGAACCGCGACCAGATCATGAACCGCATCCGCAATCGCGAGTGGTTCCCGGATGATCGTTATATCGACGTATTGGTCGGCCAGTTGCGCAAAAAGCTCGGCGAACGCGCGGCGACCGCGAAGATCATCACGACGATTCACGGCACCGGCTATCTGTTCACACCCGAGGTCGTGTAATTTAACGACGCCCCGCCGGCTTCGCAGCCACGTAACGGCCTCCACGACCGACTTGACCGGCGGAGCAAAGCACCGCCATGGCTGAACTCGAACTAGATATTCAGAAGCGCATTTACGAGAGCGCGAGCACTGTCGTGCATCGCGGCCGGCTGGGCGATCGGCGCGTCATCGTCAAGACGCTGAAACCCGCAGGCGCCGGCCCGAATGCGCTGGCGCGTTATCACCACGAATTTGCGATCAACCAATCGTTGACGAGTCCCTACGTCGTGCGGGCGATCGAGTTGAACGAACCGGATTGTCGCATTGTGTTCGAGGACGTCGAGGCGACGTCGCTGCGCGAGTTGATCCGGCACGGGAACCTGACGTTCGAACAGAAGCTCGCCGTGTCGATCCAGCTGTGTCAGGCGCTGCAGTCGATTCATGATGAAGGCGTCATCCACCGCGACATCAACCCCGCCAACGTCGTCTGCAATCCCGAGGACGAACTGGTTCGACTGATCGATTTCGGCCTCGCGACGCTCGCGCCGCGCGAATACCCCGACGCGACCGCCATGGCGCACCTCACCGGCACGCTGCCGTACATTTCCCCGGAACAGACCGGGCGCGTGAATCGGGTCGTCGACTACCGCACTGACCTGTATTCGCTCGGTGCGACGCTGTACGAACTCTTCACCGGTTCGCCGCCGTTCACGAACAGCGACCCGCTCGAATTGATTCACTACCAGATCGCCCGCATCGCAACTCCGATCAAGGAAGTCAGCCCGGCGTTGCCGCAATGGCTGTCGGACATCGTCGCGAAACTGCTGTCGAAACAGCCCGAGGACCGTTACCAGAGCGCGGCGGCCGCGCGGGCCGATCTCGAGGAAGGCTACGAACTGTGGGCGAGTCATGCCGATACCGAGAGCTTCACGCTGGGACGCACCGACGCACGCGGACAACTGTCGATTCCGAAGCGCCTGTACGGACGCGACGAACAGATCAAGACCCTCAACACGCTGCTCGATCGAACGGCGCGCGGCGAGGTGGCGATCGCGCGCGTGCTCGGTGGTCCCGGCATCGGCAAGCGCGCGTTCATCGATCTTGCGCTGAGCAGCATCGCCGAGCGCCACGGACTCGCCGCC
>CAYUMA010000021.1:0-1657 GCA_964445675.1 uncultured Pseudomonadales bacterium
GATGTGCTCTTCGCCATCTCGACCGCCGTCGCAATCAATTCATCGACGCCTTGGGCGCTGACATCCGAGGTCGAGCACGAAGCCTGACGACCTTGAAAGAGCACACGCAGGCCTAATCCGCGCGAAGCCGCCTCTTCGAGCTTTTCCACCTGGCCCATTCGAACCTGGACGGAGAATTTGGTCGTTTCGCTGCTGATGGCCTCGGCGTCGGTCGCGCCGCGTTTGATTGCTCGCTGGACGATGTCGGCGAGCAGGTCTTTCGAAATCATTTCGTCCCTCCGACCGTCATTTCGGAGATCTTCGTCGTCGGCGACCCCACGCCGACTGGAACACCCTGCCCATTCTTGCCGCAGGTGCCTATTCCTTCGTCGAGCGCGAGGTCGTTCGCGACAGCCGTTACTTTGGTCAGCGCGACGGGACCGTTGCCGATCAACGATGCGCCTTTCACCGGCGCGGTGATCTTGCCGTCCTCTATCAGGTAGGCTTCGCTGGCCGAAAAGACGAACTTGCCGTTGGTGATGTCCACCTGCCCGCCGCCGAACTGCACGGCGTAAAGGCCACGTTTGACCGAGCGGATGATCTCGTCCGCCGTGCTTGCGCCGCCACGCATGAAGGTGTTGGTCATGCGCGGCATCGGTATGTGGCGGTAGCTTTCGCGGCGGCCGTTGCCGGTGAGCGATGCGCCGGTTAATCGCGCGCTCAGTTTGTCCTGCAAATATCCGCGCAGGACGCCTTTTTCGATCAGCACGGTTTGCGAAGTCGGATTGCCTTCGTCGTCCAGGTTGAGCGAACCTCGGCGGCCCGGAATCGAGCCTTCATCTATCACGGTGCAGAACTCGCTGGCCACCTGCTGTCCGATCAGCCCGGAAAAGGCCGACGTGCCTTTGCGGTTGAAATCGGCTTCGAGTCCGTGACCGACAGCTTCGTGCAGCAGGATGCCGGGCCAGCCCGGGCCGAGCACGACCTCCATCGAACCGGCGGGCGCTTCCACGGCTTCGAGCTGCAGGATCGCCGCACGCGCCGACTCGGCGGCGAAATGTTCGGGCGTCAGTTTGTCGTTGAAAAAGTCCAGGCCGTTGCGGCCGCCGCCGCCCGAATAGCCTGATTGCAGGTTGCCGTCGTCGTCGGCGATGCAGGAGACGTTCAATCGGGTGAGCGGCTGCACGTCGCCGATCAACAGGCCCTCGGACGTGGCGATCAGCACGAGCTTGTATTTGTCCATAAACGAAGCCTGCACTTCGCGTATGCGCCGGTCGTAGGCGCGCGCCGTTTTGTCCGCGCGGTGCAGCAGTTCGATCTTGCGCTCGAGCGGCTCGTCGCCCGCCTGCCGCGCAACGGCGTAAAGCTCTTGCCGCGGCTCGCCGGTCGAGACGTTGACTGGGCCGACCGGATTGACGCTGTCGGCAATGTGCGCCGCGGTCAACGCGGCCTTGCGGATGGCGTCCGCAGCAATCTCGTCGCAATAGGCATAACCCGTGCGCTCGCCGCTGATCACACGCACGCCGACGCCCTGTTCGACCGTGCGGTTGGCCGACTTGATGATCTGCTCATCCAGGTTGATCGAGTTGTTGACCGTGTATTCGAAATAGAGATCGGCGTAGTCGCCGCCTTTCGAGAGCGCGGCGGCAAGCAGGCTTTCGATCTCGGCGATCGTGAT
>CAYUMA010000022.1:0-3694 GCA_964445675.1 uncultured Pseudomonadales bacterium
ATCACCGGCGATGCCGCCGCCGATCTGGAAGAAACCGATCGACGCTTCCGCCGACATGCGCCGGTACCAGTGCGCCAACCGGATCATGTACTCAATGCCGCTACGCACGGTGTGCACCTTGGCGATATCACCGTTGATCACATGCGCGGCGAAGATGTTGCCGAGCGTTGAGTCTTCCCAGCCCGGCACGAAAATCGGCAGATCGCGCTCGTACGCGGCGTACAGCCACGAGTCCTTCTTATCGATCTGGAAACTGGCGTCGAGCTTGCCGGAACGCAGCATCTTGTACATGTATTCGTCCGGGAAGAAGTGCTCGCCGGCCCGATCGGCCGCGACCCATTCCTCGACGATCACGTGCTCGATGCGGCGGATCGCTTCTTCTTCCGGAATGCACGTGTCCGTCACACGATTCAGGTGTCGCGCGAGCAGCGCTTCCTCGGCTTGCGGGGACAGTTCGCGATAGTGCGGCACACGCACGTAGTGATCATGCGCGACGAGATTGAACAGATCCTCTTCGAGGTTCGCGCCGGTACAACAGATCGCGTGGACTTTGTCGCGGCGGATCATTTCGGCAAGCGACAGACCGAGTTCCGCCGTGCTCATCGCGCCAGCGAGTGTCACGAACATCTTGCCGCCTTGATCGATGTGGCGCGAATAGCCATCGGCCGCATCGACGAGCGCCGCGGCATTGAAATGTCGGTAGTGATGGCGCAGAAAATCACGCACACCGGACATCACGACACTCCACCAGAAAACAAGGCCATGCAGCTTACGTGCTGCGTTGCGGGCTCGCAAGAAAACGCGACGGCGCTGGGGGATATGTTGCGTCAAGCAATATACGGGCTCGCAAGAAAACGCGACGGCGCTGCGGGGATCTGTTGCGTCAGGCAATGGAATGTACCGAGGCCAACGACCAGCGCACGACAATCGATCGGCACGATGCGGCGCGTCGGGAAACACTCGGCCAACACACTGATCGCCCGCGCATCCTGCGGGCAATCGAATACCGGCAGCAACACGACGGCGTTGCCGATATAGAAGTTCGCGTAACTCGCCGGCAAGCGACCGCCTCTCCCGCGCACCGGTTCCGGCATCGGCAACTCGATGATCTCCAGTACACGACCATCGGCGAGCCGCATGCCGCGCAGCCGCTCGAGATTGTCCGCGAGCGGTGCGTGATTCGGATCCGCCGGATCGTCTTCGACGACGGTAAGCACCGTCGTCTCGGCGACGAACCGGGTCAGGTCGTCGATATGGCCGTCGGTATCGTCGCCGACGATGCCGTCGCCGAGCCACAGCACGTCGGCGGCACCGAGATAACGCGCCAGTAGCGCTTCGATGTCGGCGCGGGTCAGCCGCGGGTTGCGGTTCTTGTTCAGCAGACACTGCTGCGTCGTCAGCACACTGCCCGCGCCGTTGACGTCGATCGACCCACCTTCGAGCACTGCATCGAGCGACAGCACACGCACGCCAAGCGCGTCCGCCATCCGCCGCGCGGCGGCATCGTCGTCGTCGAACGGCCGATATTTTTCACCCCACGCGTTGAAGCGGAAATCAAGCGCGACCAGTTCGTCATCGGCATCAAAAGCGAAAATCGCGCCGTGATCGCGACACCACGCGTCATTCGTCGCAATCAGATGAAACTGCACGCGATCCAACGCGACTGTGCCTGCGAAGCGTCGCGCAACCGCGTCGCGATGCTGCGCGCTGCGCACGTTGATGTGCACGGTCTCGGCTTCGGCCAGCGCCACCACCGCCTCGGCGAGCGTCGCTTCAGCCTCGGCGAGGACCCCGGGCCAGGTCTCGGCGTTGTGCGGCCACGACAGCCACGTGCCCTGGTGCGGCGCCCACTCCGGCGGCATGCGAAACGCGTCTGACTCCTGCGGCATCACGAATCCCCTTCGGAGCGCCAGTATAACGGTCGACGGTCATCGGGCTAACAGGACCGGTACGGCGCGGTCGCGAACCATCTAGACACAAGACAACGCGACGAAATCCCGGCACCATGCGAGCTTCACGCCCCACCCGGACCTGCGCCGCACATGATCCTGTTCTTTCAGCTGTTGATCGGCCACGCGGTTTGCGATTTCGTGCTTCAGTCCGACACCATGGCGCGCGCAAAGGACCGGCACAGCGACATGGCCAAGGGTCGCAGCGCAAATTTCCCGTCGTGGTACTACTGGATGACCGCCCACGCGCTCGTGCACGGCGGCGCGGTGTATCTGTTGACGGGCAACGTCATCTTCGGCCTGATCGAAACCGTTCTGCATTGGTCGATCGACTGCGCCAAGTGCGAAAAGCGCATCAACTTCCACCAGGACCAGGCGCTGCACATCGTGTGCAAGATCGGCTACTGCTTCTTCGTCTAGTACGCGTCGGATGGACCGATGAACATCACCGGCATCGATCACATTTATCTTGCGGTATCCGATTTCACGCGCTCGGAGCGATTCTACGACCCGGTCATGGAGGCGCTCGGCTTCAAAAAGTCGGATGAGTGGATCGCCGGGGAACCGCACGCACACTATCTGCGCCCGACGCTGCAGATTTCATTGCGGCCGGCTCGCGGCGCACGCTCGCACGATTCGTATGCGCCCGGGTTGCACCATCTGTGTCTGCAGGCGGCGACGCACGCCGACGTCGACACCGCTTATCGCGCGTTGGCCCAGCTCGGCATCCCGGCAACGCCGCCGAAGCTGTACCCGGAGTACAACCCCGAGTACTACGCGACATTCTTCGAAGACCCCGATGGCATCCGCCTCGAAGTCGTCGGGCGCACGGCCAACCGCCAGGCATTGGCCGATCGTTGGGCGGAGTTCACGACGTTCCTGAATCCGTGGGCGCGCTGATGCGCGAACGCGTTTACCACGTCAGCGAAACACCGGGGATTACTCGCTTCGAACCGCGCATCGATGACAAAGGCCGCAGCCTCGTGTGGGCGATCGGCGCCTCGCGGCTGCAGAACTACCTGCTGCCGCGCGACTGTCCGCGCGTGACGTATTACGCGACCACGACGACAACCCCGGCCGATCGGCGCGCGTTTTTTTCCGTTTCCGACGCCGGATCGGTGGTCGCGATCGAGCAGGCGTGGCTGCCCGCAGTGCGATCTGCACAACTGCACGTCTACGAGTTCGAAGCTTCCGCGTTCACGCTCGACGATTCGATCGCCGCGTACTACGTATGCGCGCGCGCCGCGACGCCGATCGCGTCTCGCGTCGTCACCGATCCGTTGCCGGAACTGTTCGAGCGCGACGTCGAGTTGCGTGTGCTGTCGTCGCTGTGGCCGCTGCGCGATGCGGTCGCCGCGTCGAGCCTGGGGTTCTCGATCATCCGGATGCGCAATGCGAAGGCGCGCCCGAGCACGGTATGACCTGAGACAACGATCGTGGGTGGTTGCCGTGCTCGGCCGCGCGAGCCGCGCGAAGCGCGCCCGAGCACTGTATGACCGGAGTACCATTGAGCGCAGGCACCGGCGCGGAGCACGCGACATGATCCTCGATCACCTGACGGTCTCGGTCTCCAATTTCGAACGCGCGAAGGCGTTTTACGAGCGGGCTTTGAAGCCGCTCGACATCACCGTCGTCGCCCAATTCGACGGCTTTGCGGGCATGGGCAAGAACGGCCGCCCGCAGTTCTGGTTCGCACAAGGCAATCCCGGCGCGCACGCGACGCATATCGCGTTCGCCGCGGCGAC
>CAYUMA010000023.1:0-6874 GCA_964445675.1 uncultured Pseudomonadales bacterium
AGTCACTCGTCGATGCGACATATCGCGCGCTGGGTTACCGCACCAACGCACCGGGCGTGTGGATCCGATAGGCGTGGCGGATGATCGCGGCGCTGGACACGCCTTGAACCCATCCCTGGGGGCTCGCTCGCGCCATCCATGGCGCGAGACGGTCCAGCGCCGCGATCATCCGCCACTAAGAAGTGGGCGCCTTCGATCGACGTTCGCAGAAGATCGCTCTGTGACGACGCCGCTCCTTCAGCGCAACGCTTCGACGAAGCAGTGGACACTCCGACCAATGAATAACCATCTCCCAACAGCTACAGCGTGAGCCAAAGCCGCAGCAGATGGCGTTTGCCGGCGGCGCCGTCTGCGTACGCCGTGCGCGCGTGCACGATCGTGTGGTTCGACAGCAGCTGGATGTCGCCCGGCGCGAACTGCATGTCGAGACGGATCTCGGGACGTTCGGCGATGGCTTCGTAAGCGTCGAGCAGTTCCCGCTCGTGTGCGGGCAATTCGCCGACGTGGCGCGTCATCGATCGGTAGTAGTCCGAGTGATAAAACGTTCTCAGCCGGGTGCCGTCGAAGCACGCCGGCTGAATCAACGCGTACGGCGGTTGTCCCGGTTTCTCCTCGTTGCGTCGATCGAGTTTGACGGACTCGAACAGGCGCACCGCGAGTTCTGGATCCTGGCGCCAGAGTTCGTTGAACACCGTCACCGAACTCGCGATGCGGCTGAGTCCGCCCGTTGGCGCGCTCTTCAGACACAGCAGGCCGACAACGTCCGCGCCGTCGCAGTGGTAATTGATGTTGCTGGCGGTGCGGTAGAGCCGCACGAGCGGATCGGTCGCGGCGTCGCCGGTGTCGGTGACGTGACCCAGCAGATCGCCTTGCGGATTCTGCAAGCCCGGCGTGCCGAGGTGCGCACCGAATGTCCAGAAAAAACGCTCGGCGGTGTCTTGCGACCAGCGTTCGACCGGCACGCCGCTGATGACGACAAAGCCGACGCCGTCGCGCAGTTCGTCGCGCCACCGTGCGATCTGTCTGCTCAATGTCGCCAACGGCAGGTCTTGCGCGGTCAGTTCGATCGTCGGCTTGCCGGTCGCGGTCGCGTGCGCGAGGCCTGCCTCGATTTCGCGCAGTTCGGGCGCCGAGAGGTGGTAGCGGTAGTCACCGCGCGCACGGATCGATTCGCCGCGCCACGCGGCCGGAATCGACAACGGTCCGCGCGGGATCCCGACGTGCGGCCGGCCCGTGAAGAAGCGCACCGCCTGCTCTTGACTGGAATGGTGTGCCATGTGCGTGCCCCTCAAACCGGCTTTGGCGCCACGTACGGATACTCCGGTTCCCGCTGCACCTCGCCCGCGGCGATTGCCGCGTTGAGTTTTGCATGACCGCGTGGATCGAGCGTACGCCCCGACAAACCGGGGTCGTCAAGCGCGATGCGGTACGCGCGAAACACCGCCGGCGTCGGGCCGAACGAGCTCGGCACTGTCCAGGGGCTCACGTATTCCCACACGACCTCGCGCATCAACAGGTCGGTGTGCTGCCAGACGACGTTGCTGTCCCAATCGAGATCGATCAGCGTCGCGTGGTGACCGCGCGCCGAAGAAAAAATCGTGTAACCGGGACAGACCTGCGACGTGTCGCAATAGGTCAATCCAATCGGTCGATTGCGGGTCCAGGCCATTCAGCGGCTCCTGCTTTTTGAAGCGCGAGTTTAGACGCGGTGCGAACCCGCGGGTCACTCCGGGCTAGAATCCAGCGCATCGTCCCGCGGGAGCGCAGATTGAAATTCGGAATCTTCTTTGAGCTGTCGACGCCACGGCCGTTTTCGACGGCGGGCGAGTGGAGCGTCTATCACAACGCGCTCGCGCAATGCCGGCTCGCCGATGAACTCGGCTTCGATCACGTGTGGGCCGTCGAACACCACTTCCTCGAAGAGTATTCGCACTGTTCCGCGCCCGAAGTTTTTCTGACGGCAGTTGCGGCGCAGACGCGGCGCATTCGGGTCGGCCACGGCGCCGTCGTGTGCGTACCGCAGATGAATCATCCGATCCGCGTCGCCGAACGCGCCGCGGCGCTCGACATCATTTCGAACGGCCGGCTCGAGTTCGGCACCGCCCGTTCATCGACGTGGACCGAACTCGGCGGCTTTGGCGTGAACCCCGACGACACGAAAAAGACCTGGGACGAATTTGTCCGCGTGCTGCCGCAGATGTGGACGCGCGACGAATTCGAGTGGCGCGGCAAAGGCTTTTCGATGCCGTCGCGCAACGTGTTGCCGAAACCGTTCCAGCAACCGCATCCGCCGATGTGGGTGACCGTGACGACGCCGGGCACTGAACTCGACGCCGCGGACCGCGGCCTCGGTTGCCTCGGTGTGTCGGCGGCCGGTTATGAAGAACAGGAGCGGCGCACGCAGGAATACCACCGCCGCATCGCGCAGTGCGAACCGGCCGGCGGCATCGTCAACGACCAGGTCCACACGATGAACTTTCTGTATTGCCACGAGGACTACCGCGAAGCGCGCAGGATCGGTGTGCCGATGGTCACCGCGTTCAACATCGCGAATGCGCACCTGTACTGGACGCGCGAGGCATACCCGACGCGCGCGTACCAGACACTCGGCAACGTCGGTGCCGCAATGAAGGGCAAACAAGCCCCCGCGGACGATCCGAGCGCGGCGAAAGGGTTGCCCGAAGGCGTTGGCGTCGGCGATCCCGACCACCTCGTGCGGACGATCAAACGCTGGGAGTCGATCGGCGTCACCGGCATCAACTTCCTGTTGAACGCGATGGAAATGGTGTCGCAGCAGCGCGTGCTCGAGAGTCTCGAGTTGTTCGCGCGCGAGGTGATGCCGCAGTTCCGAACCGCCGCCGAAATGCGCGCGCCGGTGTACACGCCCGCGACGATTCCGCAGGCACCGCAAACCGTTGCGCACAGAACCGCGAGCGTCGGCTGATGCTGGCCGGCACCGCGAGCATCGCGACGCTGCTGCAGTTGCAACCGACCGCGACGATCGCTCGATACCCCACCGAAGCGGTGCGACTGGACGACGTCGTCTGCTTCCAGCTGACAGCGGAAATGCGCAACCGGGCGCGCGAGGCCGTGTTGCCGCCGAGTCTGCATCCGACGATTCCGGCCGCGCTGTCGCTGCAGGTCTGGGCCGTGACGGTGAGTCCGTGGGGCGCGTTTCGTCTGGCATTCGTGCGCGCGGCGTGCCGCAGCGGCGTGCGCGCGCGGGGCTTCACGTTGGGCGCATTCGCGTCGAGCGCACCCGCCTGTGAAGCGCTGCGCGGCCACTTCGGTTTTCCGGCGCGACACGCCGACGTCGTGTTGCGGCACGGCTACGATGGCGTCGACGTGTCGGTGACGTTCGCCGGACGCATCATCCTGCGCGTCGCGGCGCTCGATCCGGAACCGATGGACGTGCACGACGTGCAGTACACGGGCACGCTGAATTTAGCGCAGACCCCCAACGGAATCAGACTGGTGCAGCTCGAGGCCGACCACACGGCGACGCGCGTCGAGCGGCTCACCGCACAACTGCTGGCGTTCGACGCGGCCGCGTGGGGCAACGCGCTGCTCGACCCTTACGTTGTGGTTTCCGCATCGCTCGCCACCGAATCGATCGTGTTGCCGCCGCTGCGCTTCGTCTGCAAAGCCGACGAACTCGCATTCACCGGCACCGAGGCCATCGCCTCGGTCGCGCAGCTGTAGCGGGGTCGCACCATGGCGAAGCGCACTAAGGCGAAGCGCACTAAGGCGGGGCGCACCAGGGCGGGGCGCACTATGTACGACATCCTGATCGTCGGCGCGGGCAGTTCGGGAGCGGCGATCGCGGCGCGCGCATCGGAGGATCCGAATCGCACGGTCGCGCTGATCGAGGCCGGACCGGATTATCCCGACCCGTCCGTGACGCCGTTCGACCTCGTCAACAGCCACAACAACTCGCTTCGCGATCACGACTGGGGCTTGACGTACGCGCCGACGCGCGGCCGCGACATTGCGTTTCCGCGCGGGCGAGTCACCGGCGGCTCGAGCGCCGTCAACACGACGATTGCGCTGCGCGGCGTGCCGGAGGATTACGACGAATGGGCGAGCCTCGGCAATCGGGCATGGGCGTGGGATCGTGTATTGCCGGCATTCAAACGCCTCGAACGTGATCTCGACTACGGCGATGCGCCTTATCACGGCGATGCCGGCCCGATCTCGATCCGCCGCTATCCGCCGGCCGAGTTGTTGCCGCAACACACTGCGTTCCTGGAATCGGCGCTTGCGCTTGGTTATTCCGCTTGCCCCGACGGTAACGACCCATGGGCGTCCGGCGCGGGACCGCAACCGATGAACAAGCTTGGCCGGCTGCGCGTGTCGTGCGCGATCGGCTATCTGGCGCCGGCGCGCGCGCGCCCGAATCTCACGATTCGCGCGAATACGTTCGTGCGCCGGCTGATCCTGGACGGGACGCGTTGCACCGGCGTCGAAGTCGAATTGCCCGACGGCACGATCGAGGGGATTGACGCGCGTCTCGTGGTGCTGTGCGCCGGCGCGTTGCTGTCGCCGGCGCTGCTGATGCGCTCGGGTATCGGTCCGCGCGCCCAGCTCGAGCCGCATTCGATCGACGTGCAGTGCGACGTTCCCGGCGTCGGTGCGAACCTCTGCGACCATCCGGCGCTTTCGGTGACGTGTCTCGTCAAACACCCGGCGGTCATCGATTACGATGCGCCTCTGATTCAGACGATTCTGCGCTACACCGCGGAAGGTTCGGACAAACGCAACGACCTGCAGATCGAGCAGATCAGCTTCGTCGGCCGCAATGGGTCCCCGCCGATGTTCGCAATCGCGGCGGTGCTGGAATATCAATACGGCCGCGGCGAACTGCGACTGCGCTCCGCCGATCCGCATGCGGCCCCGATCATCGACAACCGGTTCTGCGAAGACGCGCGCGATACAGCGCGGCTGGTCGGCTGTTTCAAAGACGCGCTGGCATTCACCCGAGCGGTCCCGTTGGCGGATCAGATCCAGGCGATCCGGTTTCCGGATCCGGCGCGCAAACTCGACGACGCGGACATCGCCGACTTGTGCCGGCGCTTCGCAGGCAGCGGCTACCATCCCTGTGGCACCGCGAAGATGGGGCCCGCGAGTGATCCGTTCGCGGTCGTAGACGAGTACGGCTGCTGTCACGGCGTCGATCAGCTCGTCGTCGCGGACGCGTCGATCATGCCGTTCGTGCCGCGCGCAAATACGAATCTGACTTGCATCATGATCGGTGAGATGGTCGGGGAGTGGCTGCGCACGGCAGGCGCGCGTTACGGTCTGTGAGCTCTTAGCGGAGGCGGGAGGATAGCGATGGCGTCGGTCAACACACTCGAAGGGCTGCGCGACCGCGAGCTCGTCTTCGCCAACGGCAGCGTCGGCACGAACCTCGAGGTCGAGAGCGCAAATCCGACGAACTATTACCAGGTCATCAACGACGCACCGAATATGCCGCGCCAAGTCATCGACGCGAAATTGTTCGCACCCCCGGGCGCGACGCGCGCGGTCCCGGTCGTCATCGTTGTGCCGGGCAGCCTCGGCGTCGCGCCGTCGCACGTCGCGCACGCGGAGCAATTCACGAACCTCGGGTACGCTGCCTGTGTGATCGATCCGTTCGGCACGCGCGGCATCACGTCGACCGTGGCGAACCAGGCGCAGTATTCGATGGCAGCGAGTGCCTACGACGTGCTCGCGACGGTGCGCACGCTCGCGCAGCTTCGCGAGATCGACGCTCACCGCATCGGCGCCCAGGGCCACAGCCGCGGCGGCACGGCGGTGCTGACGGCCGCGATGAGGCGCTTCTGCGGCCCGGTGCTCGGGGGTTCGCCGCGGCTCCACGCAGTTTACGCCGCGTACCCGTGGTGCGGGCATCAGTTCCGCGATCCGGATGTCGGCGATACGGTCGTGCGCGCCGTGATCGGCGATCGCGACGACTGGTGTCTGCCGGCGCAGGTGCAAGGCTATATCCACGCGATCCGGCTTCGCGGCGGCCGCGCGACGCTGAAGATCTTCGGCGGGGCCGGCCACAGTTTCGACCGCGGCACGGCGATCGAGACGCTCGCGGACGCGGCGGTGTCGCCGGACTCACCGATCACATACGTCGCCGACGACGGCGCAATGGTGCATCCGCTGACGGATCAGCCCGATCCCAAGCGGGTCGACTACGACACGTTCGTCTATGCATTGCAGGCCGGCTACGGCAGACGCGGTGCGAAGATCGGTAGTCAAGGCGACGACGCGGCGCTGTTCCGCGCTGACATGATCGGCTTCTGGACCGAGGTCCTTGGCGGATCAGCAACGGAGACACGACGATGAGCGATCTCGTCATACGCAACGTCCGTGTGCTCGACGGCAGCGGCGGCGCCGCTTACGAAGCCGACGTCGAGATCGACGGCGACCGCATCACGGCCGTGGGTCGCGCCAGACCCGGCGCGCGTGAAATCGACGGGCACGGAGCGTGTCTTGCGCCGGGTTTCATCGACACGCACGCGCACGACGACGGCGCGTTTTTCCGCTATCCCGGCATGGAATTCAAACTCGCCCAGGGTGTCACGACCGTCGTCAGCGGCAATTGCGGTTTCAGCGCGATCCCGGCGGACCCCGGCGTCGACATGCTCGGTGCGAGCGGCGGGATCCTGGCCGGCGTCAGCGGCGAGTTCACCGATCTCGATGGTTACTTCGCCGCCGTGCTCGAGCGGCGGCCCGCGATCAACAACATGATGCTCGTCGGCCACAACACGGTGCGCGCGTTGACGCTCGGCATGGAACAACGCGCGCCGTCGAGCGCGGAACTCAACGTCATGCGCGGCCACATCGAGCGCGCGATGGAGCAGGGCGCGTGCGGTTTTTCGACCGG